>NZ_BAABKM010000002.1:300000-404093 GCF_039543825.1 Nocardioides conyzicola
TGCAGGAACACCACGAGCCGGCCGGTCGCGCGGGGGTACGCCGCGGCGAGGCCGTCGGCGTCCAGCGGCACGTCGCGGCCCTGGGCGCGGACGGTCGTGCCGAACGCCATGCGCGGGCGCTCCCGCACCAGGCGGTCGCCGATCAGCCCGTTGACCGCGGAGCTCACGAACCGGCCGCGCGGTCCCTCCTCGAGCCGCGGACCCACGCCGGCGGCCGCCACCTTGTCCAGGCCGGCTGACGCAGCGCGGAGGCCCACCGAGACCCCGCCGTACACCGCCGAGGTGATCCGGCGTCCCGGGTAGCCCCCGAACCGGTCCGCCCAGGCGTCGTGCGTGTCGCGCACGCTGCGGACCACCAGCTCGTCGGCGACCTCGGTGAGCAGGGACAGCGCGTCGAGCACGCCGGGTCCGGATGCGCGTGTCATGCCGTGACCATACCCGCGGTATGTGCTGGTGGCGAGATCGCCGGGTCGCGGGTTTCACCGGGTGCCCGGTGAAACCCGCACGACACGCCGGGGCGGATCGGCGTGTCGTGCGGCTTTCGGCTGACAAGCCCGCCCCCCGCCCCCAACGCCGACGACCCGCCCGGACCGAGGTCCGAGCGGGTCGACGTACGACGGGGCCCGTCAGGCGGGCGCGAGGATCAGGCCTCGGCCTTCTCCTCCTCGACGGGCTCGGTGACCTCGGCCTCGACGACCTCGGCCGCCTCGTCCACGGGCTCACCGATGGTGCCGTCGGGGCGCAGGTTCTTCAGCTCGACCACGTTGCCGGAGGCATCGGTCACGACGGCCGACTCGACGATGCGGGCCAGCGCCTTGCCGCGCAGGATCTCCTGCACCAGCTCCGGGATGTGGTTGTGCTCGAACATGTGGTTGGCGAACTCCTGCGGGTCCTCACCGGACTGCTGGGCCTTGCGGACCATGTGCTCGGAGAGCTCCTGCTGGTCGATGCCGAACTCCTCGACCTGCGCGATCTCGTCCAGGATGAACTGGGCGGTCACGGCGTCGCGGACCCGGCGCTCGAGGTCGGCCTCGAACTCCTCGACGGTCTGCCCCTCGTCCTCGAGGTACTTCTCCATCGTCACGCCGGCGTACGCGAGCTGCTGCTCGAAGCTGCGGCGACGGGCGGTCAGCTCGTCGGCGACGATCGTGTCGGGCAGCGGGACGTCGACCGTCTCCAGCAGCGCCTCGAGGACGGCGTCGCGAGCGGCGGCGGCCTGCTCGAGGCGGCGGCCGCGGCCGAGCCGCTCCCGGACGTCCTCGGTCAGCTCCTCGACCGTGTCGAACTCGGAGGCCAGCTGGGCGAACTCGTCGTCGAGCTCGGGGAGCTCCTGCTCCTGCACCTGGGTCACGGCGACCGCGACGTCGACGCCCTCGCCGACCAGGTCACCGCCCACGAGCTGGGAGGTGAAGATCTTCTCGTCGCCGGCGGCCAGGCCGACCAGCGCCTCGTCGAGACCGTCGATCATGCCGCCGCGACCGACGCGGTAGGACATGCCGGAGACCTCGGCGCCGTCGACGACCTCGCCGTCCTTGGTCGCCTTGAGGTCCATGACCACGAAGTCGCCGTCGGCGGCCGGGCGCTCCACGTCGATCAGGGTGGCGAAGCGCTCACGGAGCGCCTCGACCTGCTCGGAGACGTCCTCGTCGCTGATCGCGATGTCCTCGACGGAGGCGGTGACGCCGTCGTACGTCGGGAGCTTGATCTCGGGCTTGACGTCGACCTCGGCGGTGAACTCGAGGGTCTCGTTGTCCTCGAACTTGGTCACCTCGATGTCCGGCTGCGCGAGCGGCTGGAGGTCGTTGGCCTGCAGCGCCTCCACGTACTTCTGCGGGACGACCTCGTTGACGGCCTCCTCGAGGACCGCGCCGCGGCCGACCTGGCGGTCGATGACCGCCGGCGGGACCTTGCCGCGACGGAAGCCGGGGACGTTGATCTGCTGGGCGATCTTCTTGTACGCCGCGTCGAGGCTCGGCTTGAGCTCCTCGAAGGGCACCTCGACGGTCAGCTTGGCCCGAGTCGGGCTCAAGGTCTCGACGGCGCTCTTCACAGGCTTTCTCCTACTGTTCGGTGATGGTGCTGGGGATGGGGGTGCGCGTGCTGGTGCAGTCGGGGCGACAGGACTCGAACCTGCGATCTCCTGCTCCCAAAGCAGGCGCGCTAGCCACTACGCTACGCCCCGCCAAGTGGGGTCCCGGGCGCGCCGGTGGCGCGCTCACGACCCTGCTTGGAGCGGATGACGGGAATCGAACCCGCGTAATCAGTTTGGAAGACTGGAGCTCTACCATTGAGCTACATCCGCGAGCCCGGGGCCGAGGCCCCAGGGCGGATGCAATCGTGCCACATGCGGGGGTCCCGACCCCAACCGGGACGACGGGGCTCAGCGCCGGTGGACCAGCACCAGCGCCCGGTCGTCGTTGCGGGAGCCGAGTGCGTCGACCAGCCGGTCGGCCCCGCCCTCGAACTCGCCACGCAGCAGACGCTCCGCGTGGCCGAGCATCCGGTCGATCCCGATGCCGATCTCGCGACGCGCGGTCTCGACCATCCCGTCGGTGTAGAGGAGCAGCGCGTCGCCGGGGCGGAGCACCCCCGCGACCGGGATGAACTCGGCGTCCTCGATCAGGCCGAGGACCGGGCCCTCGGCCTCGTGGACCGTCCAGCGGCCGGAGCCGGCGTCGAGCTGGGCGGCCGGCGGGTGCCCGGCGGTGCGCACCTCGAACCTGCCGGTGACCAGGTCCAGCGAGAGGTGGACGGCCGTCGCGAAGCCCTCCTCCCAGCCCTGGCGCAGCAGGTAGTCGTTGGCGGCGGGCAGGAAGTCGGGTGGCGCGAGCGCGCCGAGCAGGCCGCCGAACGCGCCCGACAGCAGCAACGCGCGGGTCCCGGCCTGCTCCCCCTTCCCGGACACGTCGACGACGACGATCTCGAGCCGGTCGGCGTCGGGCGTGCCGACGGAGACCATGAAGTCGCCGGCGAACGGCGTACCACCGGCCGAGCGCAGCGCGGTCTCGGTGAGCCAGCCCTCGGGGAGCGGCGGGATGACGCCCTGGCTGAGGATCCGGTCGCGGAGGTCGACCAGCATCGACTCGCCCTGGACCCCGGCGACCCCGAGCCGGGAGCGACGGAACGACGTCAGCAGCACGATGAAGCAGAGCAGGTAGAGGATCGTGATCGCGAGCACCTGCTTGGCCGTGATGTTCGGCTGCACCGAGATGGCCAGCATCAGCATCACCATCACGAGGACCACGAACCACGGCAGCTGGCGCGGGCCGAGCAGCAGGCTGCCGAGCAGCAGCGGGACGATGAGCACCGTCATGGGCGCCGTGTCGGGCCAGATCAGCACCAGCACCGTCACGACGACGCTGAGCGCCACCAACGCGATCAGCGTCCCGTTGCCGCGCGGCACGATGCGCCGGCGTCGGCGCGCGACCTTCAGCCGAGACGGGCTGGCGGCCCGGTCCGCGTCGCTACGAGCGGTCATTCGTCGTCGTTCCTCGTCCTCGGGTGCGCTCACTGTAGTGCTCGCGAGCGGTACCTGCGCTGGCAATGGGAGCACCAGAAGAGGTTGCGTCCCTGCAGCTCCGCGGTGCGTACGGCGCGGCCGCACACGTGGCAGGGCATCCCGTTGCGGCGGTAGACGTAGACCTCTCCCCCGTGGTCGTCGCGACGCGGCGGGCGCCCCATCGCCTCCGGCGTGTGCTCGTCGCGCACGGTGTCGATCCGGCCGGTCCGCACGCCCTCGCGCATCAGGACGACGAGGTCGTCCCACATCGCGCGCCACTGCCCGACCCGCAGCGTGTTGCCGGGTCGGTAGGGATCCATCCGGTGCCGGAACAGCACCTCGGCCCGGTAGACGTTGCCGACGCCCGCCAGGACCGACTGGTCCATCAGCAGGCCGCCGATCGGCGCCTTGCTGCGCCGGATCCGGTCCCAGGCGACACTCGGGTCGGCGTCGTCGCGCAACGGGTCCGGTCCCGACCGGGCGACGATCGCGTCGCGCTCGGCCAGGGTGAGCAGCTCGCAGGCGGTGGCACCCCTCAGGTCGGCGTACGACGAGTCGGCGACCAGCCGGAGCCGCACCTGGCCGACCGGTTCGGGGACGACGGGGGCGTCGGCGTGGACGTCGAACTTCCCGTAGAGGCCGAGGTGCACGTGCACGAACCGGTCGCCCGGGAAGGCGACGAAGAGGTGCTTCCCCCACGCCTCGGCCCCGAGGAGCACCTGTCCGTCGACCTGGGCGGCGGAGCCCGCGAACCGTCCCTGGGGGCTGCTCGCCTCGACCACCCGGCCGCCGAAGGTCGCGGTCAGCTCGTCGGCGAGACGGTGGAGGGTGTGCCCCTCAGGCATCGGACGGGCGCGGGGGCAGCGGCGGCAGGTCGCCGGTCCGCTCGTACGCCGTCAGCTCGTCGATCCGTCGCTGGTGCCGCTCGGCGCCGGAGAAGGGCTCCGCGAGGAAGAGCTCGATGAACCGGGTCATGTCCTCGATCGGGTGCATCCGGCCACCGACCGCCACCACGTTGGCGTCGTTGTGCTGGCGGCCGAGCAGGGCCGTCTCCTCCGACCAGGCCAGCGCGCAGCGGATGCCGGGAACCTTGTTGGCGGCGATCTGCTCGCCGTTGCCGGAGCCGCCGATCACCACGCCGAGGCTGTCCTGGCCGGCCGCCCGCTCCTCGGCGACCGCCGTTGCCGCGCGGAGGCAGAAGACGGGGTAGTCGTCCTCGGCGTCGTACCAGAACGGCCCGTGGTCCACGGGCTCGTAGCCGTGCTCGGTGAGCCAGGCCGTCAGGTGGTCCTTGAGGTCGAGTCCGGCATGGTCGCAGCCGAGGTGCACGCGCATGCGGCCATTCTCTCAGTCCTGCTGGTGGAGGAACGCGGCGGTCTGGCGCAGCAGCGCCTCGGCGGCCGGGAAGACCGCGGTGTGCCGCCAGAACCCGTGCAGCTGGCCGAGGTAGCGGGTCGCGGTCACGGCGACCCCGGCATCCGCCAGCAGCCCGGCGAGGTGCTCCCCCTCGCCGCAGAGCGGGTCGTGCTCGGCGGTGACGACCAGCGTCGGCGGCAGGGTGTCGAGCCGGTCGGAGAGCAACGGCGCGAGGTCGGGGTCGTCGTAGGCGTCGGGCGTCGCGGCGTACTGCTCCCAGTACCAGGCGGCCTCCCGCGGGTCGAAGCCGTCGGCACGGGTGCGGTAGCTGTCGAAGCCGGCCCGCGGGTCCAGGAAGGGGTAGATCAGCACGGCCGCCCGGAAGCGGCCGAGGTGGCGGAGCGCCGCGACCAGCGCGAGGTTGCCGCCCGCGCTGTCGCCGTGGACGTACGCCGGCCCGCTCAGCCCGAGCCCGCCGGCCTCCCGGTCCAGCCAGCCGACGACCGTCGACACGTCGTCCGGCGCCGCGGGGAACCGGTGCTCGGGAGGTCGCCGGTAGTCGACGCTGAGCACCGACATCCCGGTCCGGTTCGCGAGCCGCCGGGCGGCCGCGTCGTGGACGTCGACGTCGTTGAAGACGAAGCCGCCGCCGTGCAGGTGCACGACGACCGACGCCGCCCGGTCCCCGGTCGGGCGGTAGAGCCGCACGGGTACGCCGTCGGCGTCGAGGTCGCGCACGTCGGCGACGTCCTCACGCGGCTCCGCGGCGGCGACGGCACGGGCCTGCGCCCGGGCCGCGTCGATGTCGTAGCCGTCGGTCCAGACGGGGGTCTCGCCGGCGACGAGCTCGAGGGCGCGCCGGGACTCGGGGAAGAGCATGGGCCGACGGTAGTGCCCTCAGTCCTCCGCGAGCACGACCACCCGGTCGCCCGGGACGACCCGGAACGTCTCGGACTTGGCCGGGTTGACCCGGACCCCGAAGGCGCTGGTCCCGTCGGACAGGGCCTCGGACTTGTAGCCGATCGCGGTCTCGCCGCGACGGGTCGCCCCGGCGACCACGGTCGCGAACTCGACCTCGGACCCGGGCTCGACGTACCACTCGGCGGGCCGCAGGTAGATCTCGCTGCCCTCGTCGCCGAGCAGCTCGCTGAAGACCGCCTCGAGCCGGTGGTCCTCCGAGAGCTGGGTGACCAGCAGGCTGACGATCTCGCCGCTCACGACGACGTCGTCGACGTGCGCGACCTGCGCGAGCACCCGGTTGCGGTCGTCGAGCATCTCGCTGACCACGGGCGTCGCCGAGCCCATCCGGGCCAGGATGTCGCGCACGTGCAGCAGGGTGACGAGCGTGCGGGCGTCGGCGGCCTGGACGTCCAGGTCGTCGGAGTAGCAGAGCACGATCACCTGGTCGAGGTCGGCGCCCAGGTGGTGCTCGAGGGTCGCGCGGTCGGTGGTCGAGGCCTGGACCACGGTGACGTCGAGGTTGTTCATCGGCGGCAGGACGTCCGGCGCGTACGACGTGACCACGGTCAGGCCCGAGCCGGCCGGCGCGTACTTGTCGAGCTCGCGCAGGACGATCCCCGCCCGCTCGTTCCAGCCGATCAGCACGGCCCGGGTCGGGTGGTCGTCGAAGCCGAACGACGTGCCCAGCCGCGTCAGGTCGGGGCGGGCGAGCGCGTCCGGCTCGCCGCGCAGGGTCGAGTCGTCCTCGGCCACCACGATCAGCGTGCAGCCGTCGACCACGGTCTCCGGCGGCGGGTTCAGCTTGGGCCCGTCGTCGGAGATGACCCCGATGACGCCGGCCAGCTCGTAGGCGAGCAGCGCGTCGGCGTACGTCGCCCCGGCGGCCAGGCCGTGGTCCTCGAGGAAGTAGATCTCGTCCCCGCCGTAGTCGAAGAGCTCGGTGTAGACGGCGGCAGCGCCGGACTGCCGCGACGTCTGCACGACGAGCTTGGCGACGGTCTCGCGGATGTCGAGGAGCACCGTGCGGTCGGCGCCGACCAGCCGGGCGGCCTCGAGGTTGGTGGGGTTGCGGATCTCGGCGACGATGCGCGGGCCGTCGGGGCCGTCGTGGGTGAGGGCGAGCAGCGTCTTGATGACCTCGCTGTCCGGGTCGTCGGACGTCTCCGGCGCGAGCAGGATGACCGAGCGGGCGGTGCCGTGGCTGCTGAGCGCGAGGTCGTCGAGGTCCATGGGCGAGCCGGACCGGCAGATCACCCGGGTGCCGAGCAGGTCGGGGACCTTGGCCCGGATGATCTCCTCCATCTCGACCTTGTCGCGGTCGGCGAGCACGACGATCACCGGCTTCCTGCGGCTCTCGTTGGCCAGCGTCAGCTCCCGGATGATCGTGAAGATCGAGTCCGACCAGCCGAGGATCACGGTGTGGTCGCTCTCGAGGACCGTGGAGCGGCCGCGCCGGAGGTCGGCGAGCTTGGCATCGATGCCGGTGGCGATGACACCGATCAGCGCGCTGACGATGAAGAGGCCGGCGATGGTGAGCACCAGCATCGTGAGCAGGAACTGCCAGGATCGGTCGCCGTCACCCGCGACCGTGCCCGGGTCGAGCGCGTGGAAGAGGTTCTGCATGAGGTCGCGGAAGAACGGCTTGGCCGGATCCCCGGTGGGCCGGAGCCGGAAGATCGCGACGATGACCGTGAACGCCACGATCAGCACCAGCGTGGTCACGCACAGCCACGCGATCAGCGCAGGCGTCCCGCGCGACATGCTGTTGTCGAACTGGTAGCGCAACCGCTCGCGGAGCTTCGGCTCCTCGCGGTGCCGGCTCCGCGCGATCGGCGTCGACCGCTCGGTCGGCTTCCCCATCGCCGTCTTCGTGCGCTGGCGTGCTTGTAGGCCCGTGCGTGCCATCTCATCCCCCACGTTCGCTGTTCCTCGGAGAATGGTCGCGCACCACAGGCACCCGGGCACCGGTTTCCGGTGAACTCCTGGGTCGTCGCACGGTACGGCGTGCCACGATGCGCCCATGGACCTGTCCCGCGCCCGCATGGCCGTCGCCGCCGGCTTCCTCACCCAGGGCCTCATCCTGCTCAGCCTCACCACCCGGCTGCCGGACTTCCAGGACAAGTGGCACCTGTCCGACGTCACGCTGTCACTGGTCCTGCTGATGATGATCCTGCTCGCCGGGGTGGGCTCGGTGGTCGCCGAGACGCTCGCGAAGCGGCTCGACAGCGCCCTGCTGCTGCGCTCGGGGCTGCTCCTCATCGCGGTGGCGCTGCCGGTGATGTGCCTGGCGCCGACGATGGTCGTCTACATCGCCGGCATCGCGGCGTACGGCGTCGGGCTCGGCATCGTGGACGCCAGCACCAACATGCAGGCGGTGGCGCTCGAGCACCGCTACGGGCGCCCGATCCTGCCGTCGTTCCACGGCGCGTGGACCCTCGGCGGCGTGGTCGGCGCCGGCATCGGCTTCGCCACCGCCGAGCTGCCGGTCGAGGTCAACGCCCTGGTCGGGCTGATCCCGCTGGCCGTGGCCTTCGGGCCCTTCCTGCCCCGCGACCACGGACCGACCGAGCTCCCCACCGAGGTGGCCGTGCCGTGGCGCCCGATCATCCTCGTCGGCGTCGCGATGGTGCTCTTCTACATGGTCGACACCGGCGTCCAGACCTGGGGACCGCTCTTCCTCGACCACACCTTCACGACACCGGAGAGGTACGTCGCGCTCTCGGCCCTGGCCTACCTGCTGGCCAGCGGCGCGGTCCGGATCGCCGGCGACCGGCTGGTCGCGAGGGTCGGTGTCGTCCCGATCCTCCGGGTCGGCGCCGTGGTCGGTGCGGCCGGCCTCGCGGGCGTCGTCTTCTCCCCCACGTGGCAGGTCGCGGTGCTCGGGTTCGCCGTCCTGGGCGCCGGCGTCGCGGTCGTCGCGCCCCTGAGCTTCTCCGCCGCGGCCCGGATCGCGGGCGCCGCGGAGGACGGCGTGGAGTTCTCGCCCGCCGTGCGCCAGGCCCGCGTGGACGCGGTGATCGCCCGCTTCAACCAGTTCAACTACGTCGGCGCGCTGCTCGGGTCGGTGATGACCGGCCTCGTCGGGCAGGACTCGCTGCGGATCGGGTTCGCGGTCCCGATGATCCTGGTGCTCGGCATCATCCCGCTGGCGCCGGCGTTCGCCCCGAAGATCATCGCGCTGACCACCCGCCCCCGCTAGCTCGGTGCGGGGCCGCTCCAGTTCTTGTCCGGCTGGGGCACGGGCCGGCCGGGCTGCTCGCCGCCGCGGGCCTCGAGGTAGCTGTCCTTCGGCACCATCACCTTGCGGCGGAAGATGCAGACGACCTTGCCGTCCTGGTTGTAGCCGATGGTCTCGACGTGGACGACGCCCCGGTCGTCCTTGGACTTGCTCTCGGTCTTGTCGAGGACGGTGGTCTCGCCGTACAGCGTGTCACCGTGGAAGGTCGGCGCGACGTGGCGCAGCGACTCGACCTCGAGGTTCGCGATCGCCTTGCCCGAGATGTCGGCCACCGACATTCCGAGCAGGATCGAGTAGACGTAGTTGCCGACCACGACGTTCTTGCCGAACTGCGTGGTCTCCTCGGCGTAGTTGGCGTCGAGGTGCAACGGGTGGTGGTTCATGGTGAGCAGGCAGAACAGGTGGTCGTCGTACTCGGTCACCGTCTTGCCGGGCCAGTGCTTGTAGGTCGCGCCGACCTCGAACTCTTCGTAGCTGCGTCCGAACTGCATGCGCACACTCTGCCCGCCCGGGACGCGCACCGCACCATGGGCTATCTCACGGGAAGGGCGCCGACTAGCTCCCGCCGCCGCCGGCCTTGCGGCGGTGCAGCTTCGGAGCGTTGTCCGCGACCTCGGACCCGTGCGCCTTCTCCTGCAGCGGGCCGTCCTGGTGGACGCCCTTCTCCTTGGAGTTCTTCCGGTCCAGGGCCTCGCGCATCTTGGCCTTGAGGTCGTCGTTGGTGCCGTGGGAATCCGTCATGTGGCCCAGCCAAGCACGCCGGTGGGCAGGCGTCGACGGTTTACCCTCGGCCGGACGTATCCTCCTGCGCATGGGGGAGGACGGTGCGGGTCGCACGACGCCCGGGTGGGTCCACAACGCCGCCTCCGTCGCCGTCGGCCTGCTGCTCGTCGCGGTCCCGGTCGTCGTGGTGGCCTACGGGCACTTCGCCGACGACGACAAGCCCACGAGCCGGGCCCCTGTCGGTACGCCGAGCGGCCCCACGCCGTCGGGCTCCGTCTCGGTCTCCTCCGCTCCCACCACGGGACCGAGCCCTGACCCGCTGCCGACCGCCACCGGTGAGACCTGCGTGCCGGGCAGCCTGACGAACCTCACGGTCGTCTCGTTCAACATCGAGTCGGCCCACGCGGCCGACGGGAGCGTCCAGCTCGAGCTGCTCGCCAGGACGCTGAAGTCGTGGAAGCCCGACGTCGTCCTGCTGCAGGAGGTCGACAAGGACCAGCTGCGCACCGGCCGCGTCGACATGGCGTCGTACCTCGGTCAGAAGCTCGGCTTCAGCTCCACGTTCGGCCCCAACATGGCCGGCCGGGCGGGCGGGCAGTACGGCACCGCCCTGCTGTCCCGCTACCCGATCAAGAGCGTCGAGAACACCCGTCTCCCCCGCCTCCCCGGCGACGAGCAGCGCGGCCTGCTGCACGCCGTCCTCGACGTCGACGGGGCCGACCTGAGCGCGTACGTCGTCCACCTGCAGCACACGTCGACGCGAGCCCGGATGAGCCAGATCACCACGATCCGCCGGCTGGTCGCGCGCGACCCGCTGCCCAAGGTCATGGGGGGTGACTTCAACGCCCACCCGGGCTCCAGCGTGATGGCCGTCGCCCGGACGATCGCCACCGACACCTGGCCCCTCGTCGGGTCGGGCCCCGGCCTGACCGTGCCCCGGATCGCCCCGCGGGCCCGTATCGACTACCTGCTGCAGACGGGTCTCGTGCCGGTGAACATGCAGGTCCTGACCCCGCCGCTGTCGGACCACCGGGCCCTGTGGGCCAGGTACGGCTTCAGCACGACCGGCGCGGTGTGCCTGCCGTCCTTCGGCTGAGCGTGCCGGGCGGGCTCAGCCCTTGAGCTTGTACTCCTTGAGCAGGCTGCGGCCGATGATCATCTTCTGGATGTCGGACGTGCCCTCGCCGATGAGCATGAACGCCGCCTCGCGGTAGAGGCGCTCGATCTCGTACTCCTTGGAGTAGCCGTAGCCGCCGTGGATCCGGAAGGAGTCCTGGACGACCTCGTTGCAGTACTCCGAGGCCACCATCTTGGCCATGCCGGCCTCGACGTCGTTGCGCTCGCCGGCGTCCTTCTTGCGGGCGGCGCGCACCATCATCGCGTGGGAGGTCTCGACCTTGGTCGCCATCTCCGCGAGCCGGAAGAGGATCGCCTGGTGCTCGGCGATCGGCTTGCCGAAGGTCTCGCGCTGCTGGGCGTAGGCCACCCCGAGCTCGAAGGCGCGGTTGGCGATGCCGACGGCCCGGGCCGCGACGTTGACGCGGCCGACCTCGACGCCGTCCATCATCTGGTAGAAGCCCTTGCCCGGCTCGCCACCCAGGATCTGGTCGGCGGAGATCCGGTGACCCTCGAACACCATCTCGGTGGTGTCGATGCCCTTGTAGCCCATCTTGTCGATCTTGCCGGGCACCGTGACGCCCTGCGCGGTCTCCCCGAAGCCGGGCTCCTTCTCGACCAGGAACGTCGTCATGTTCTTGTAGACCGAGTCGTTGCCCTCGTCGGTCTTGACCAGGACGGCGACCAGGGTGGAGGAGCCGCCGTTGGTCAGCCACATCTTCTGGCCGGTGATCTCGTAGCCCTCAGCCCCGTCATCCAGCTGAGTCCTGGTCGCCTTGGTCTTGATCGCCGCGACGTCCGAGCCGAGCGAGGGCTCCGACATCGAGAAGGCGCCCCGGACCTCGCCGGTCGCCATCTTGGGCAGGTACTTCTGCTTCTGCTCCTCGGTCCCGTGCTTCATCAGCATGTAGGCGACGATGAAGTGGGTGTTGATCACGCCCGAGACGCTCATCCAGCCGCGCGCGATCTCCTCGACGCACAGCGCGTAGGTCAGCAGCGACTCCCCGAGGCCGTCGTACTCCTCGGGGATCATCAGCCCGAAGATGCCGAGCTCCTTGAGTCCCTCGACGATCTCGGTGGGGTACTCGTCGGCGTGCTCGAGCTCGGTCGCGACCGGGAGGATCTTCTCCTCGACGAACGTCCGCACGGCCTTCAGGATCTCGGCCTGGTCGTCGTTCAGTCCTTCGGTCTGGCACAGGCGGCCCATGATGTCCCCTCGTCGACGGCGAAACTCACCGGTAACTTACTCGCTCGGCGGGTCGCCGACCACGTGAGGAATCGCACCCTCGTCGGGCTGCGGCCGGCGGCGGCGACGCCAGTCGACGACGCCGAGGACGAGGGCGCCGAGCGTGCCGATCCCGGCGGCGCCGAGACCGGCGGTCAGGCCCGGCGGCCGGAACGTCACGTCGAGCGTGCCGGAGGCCCCCGGCGGGACCTTGACCATCAGCATGCCGATCTTGGTGCGGGTGACCGGGACCGGCTTGCCGTCCAGCTCCGCCTGCCAGCCGGGCCAGCCGAGGGCGGCGAAGATGAGCTGGCCCCCGTCGCCGGAGTCGGCGATCTCGACCCGCTCGTGCAGCGGCGCCTCCGTGTCGGCCGACGTCACGTCGATGCCGTCGGCGGCCCAGCTGAGGCGTGAGTCCGGCCACGCCAGCGGCTGGTCGCGGGTCAGGACGAGCACGGCGTCGTTCTGCTCGGCGATGGACCAGCCCTCGGGGATGTCGACGCCGATCGCCATCTCGGGCTGGACGACGACGGTGTCGACCTTCATCAGGTCCGCGATCGGGATCCCGGCGACCGCCGACTTCGCCCAGAGGTTGGGGTAGCCGCACGGCTGCGTCAAGCCGTCGTACTCCATGCAGAAGTGCCTGTTGAAGACCCGCATGCCCATGCCGGTGTAGGCGTTGACCGCGTCGACGTCGGCGACCTGGTACATGCTGCCGGGCAGGTAGTTCTTCCAGGCGCGCTGGAGCTCGCGGGGGTGCTTCTCCTGCAGGGGCTTGAGGTCGGCGAACTGCATCACCCGGCCGTCCCGGTCGCCGAAGCGCTCCTGGATGGCGGCGACGTCGCGCGGCAGGTGCCAGTAGCGCGACGAGGCGTTCTCGCCGAAGGCGTGGACCTGGAGGCCCAGGACCAGCCCGGTGCCGACGATGCAGATCGCGGCGAGGCCGGCGGTGGCCTGCTCGCGCCACCGGTTCCACAGCAGCACGGCTGCGACCAGCGCGAGCACGAGCAGGACCCCGGCGGCGAGCTGGTGGGCGGCCGCCGGTCGCTCGGCCCAGGCCAGGTAGCCCGCGCCCAGGACGATGGCGGCCGAGGCGAGCGCGCGGCCACGGGCGTGGGTGCGCTGGAGCCCCTGGCTGAGCAGCACCGCGAAGGCGACGGCCACGCCGAGCCAGGCGTACTCGGTCAGCCGCAGGGGCCACCGGAAGAGCCACAGCTTCGAGGGACCGACGCTCAGCGCGAGGTAGATGACCGTGACGACACCGAGGCCGCTGAGCTCACGGGCACGCTGGCGCAGGACGCCGTACCGGAGCCAGGGCAGGAGCGGCAGCACCAGCCAGAAGAGGTACGTCGCCGGGACGCGCATCGGGCCGGTGATCGCCTTGATGTCCGGCACGAACGTCGGCGAGCTCAGGCCCAGCAGGTCCCCGATCCCGGGCCGCAGCTTGCCGCTGTTCTCGATGAGCGCGCCCTGGGAGCGGACGGCCAGGTCGGAGGTCTCCACGAGCGGCAGGTAGACGAGCGGCAGGAAGGCGGCGATGCACAGGCCGACCAGCACCAGGCGGACGACGCCGGCGCGGTTGCGACTGAGCAGCCCCTCCGCGACGAGCCCGAGGCCGACGATGACGACCGCGAGCGTGCCGTAGGGGTTGCCCTGCGTGATCGTGAGGACGCCGACGAGGAAGGCCCAGAACGGGTTGGTGGCGCCGCGCAGGGTGCGGCGGAGCACCCACCAGAGCCAGGTCGCGTAGGCGAACGCCATCAGGCCCGACGGCCAGGACCCGGCGTCCCAGTAGAGCGTGAACCCGCTGAACGGCAGGGCGGTCGCGACGACGGCCGCCGCCCACCGCGCCGCGCCGTACTCCCGGGCGAGGTGGTAGGCGCCGAGCGCCAGCACCACGAGCACGACCAGCTTGACCACGAACGTCGCGAGCATCAGGTCGGACGCCGCCGACATCCACAGCCAGACCAGGATGTTGATCGGGTTGTAGATGCCGTAGAGGGCTTCGGCGGCGTAGTTGCCGCCCGCCCAGGCGTCGGGGTCGAGCCACGGCGGCCACTGCCCCGAGCGGACCAGGTCGCCGAGGTGGACCCACGTCGGCGCGAACTGCGCCGCGGTGTCGCCGCGCTGGAAGAAGTAGGGGTGCGCGACGTACGGGAGGCAGGCGTACGCCGCCGTCACCACGCACACCAGCAGGGGCCACAGCCACCGTCCGCGCTCGCGCGTGCCGGTGTCGTTCTGGGTCGTCGTCATCAGCGCTTCTCGTGGAGGTGGGCGTCGTGGTCGGGGCCGAGGTCGACGGTGATCGGGGTGCGGCCCGGCCCGTCGCTGCTCTCGCGGAGCAGGAAGAGCGGCCGGCGCTTGGTCTCGGCGTAGATGCGGCCGAGGTACTCGCCGATGACGCCGAGCAGGATCAGCTGGACCCCGCCGAATCCGGTCACGGCGCAGATGATCGTCACGTAGCCCGGGGCGCTGTTGCCGTGGATGACGGCCTCCGCGAGCACCCAGCCGGCGTACCCGATCGCGACCGCCATCACGATCAGCCCGAACCAGATCGAGAGCCGCAGCGGGCGGTAGTTGAACGAGATGACGCCGTCGAGGCCGTAGTTGAAGAGGTCGCGCAGCCGCCACTTGGTGGTCCCGGCCTCACGCGAGACGTTCTCGTAGTCGACGACGGCGGTGGGGAAGCCGATCCAGGCGAAGAGGCCCTTGGAGAACCGGTTGGTCTCGCCGAGCGACAGCAGCGCGCGGACCGCCTCGCTGCTGAGCACCCGGAAGTCGCCGACCCCGTCCTCGAGCTGCACGTCGATCAGCCGGTTGATCATCCGGTAGTAGATCCGGGACAGGAACGTGCGGACGACGGGGTCCTGGTCGCGGGTGCGCCGCGCGACCACCTGGTGGTAGCCCTCGTCGAGCAGCGGGACCATCTCGGTGAGGAGCTGCGGCGGGTGCTGGAGGTCGCCGTCCATGATCGCCACGGCGGCGCCGCGCGCCTGGCTGAGGCCGGCGAGCATCGCCGACTCCTTGCCGAAGTTGCGGCTCAGCGCCAGGTAGCGGAACCGGGAGTCCGCGGCGTGGATCTCGCGGAGCATCTCGAGGGTGCGGTCGCGGCTCCCGTCGTCGACCAGGATCACCTCGAACGTGTCGGCCACGCCCGGCAGCACCTCGCCGAGCACCTTGACGAGCTGAGGGAGCGACTCCTCCTCGTTGTAGCAGGGCACGACCACCGAGAGGGCGACGGCGTGGCCGTCCGGGCCGCCGGGGCCACTCATCGCTGCCTCGCCCGCTGGTCGGCCTGCAGCATCGGCACCAGGCTGCGCTCCAGCTCCGTGACCTGTGCCTCGAGAAGGTCGGCGAGCCGGGCGGTCTCGTCGATCGCGAACGTCAGCGACTCGATCGCCTCGTGGTGCTTGATGGCCGCGGCCAGCCCGGTGCCGTAGGCCGCCTGCCGCAGCAGGTCGGCCGGTCGGCTCACACCGACTCCTGCTGGTAGCGCCTCAGCGCCCTGGCGGTGACCTCCGGGTCGCGGTCGCCGAGCGGCAGCAGGAGCTCGCTGACGACGTCCTGCAGCGCGGCGACGCGCAGGTGCAGGGAGCGGTCCACGTCGATCTGCTTCTCCAGCTCGGCGATCCGGCGCGCGTTGGCCTCCGTGCGGTGCTTGAGGTACGGCGCGCTGGTGCGCAGCGCCGCTGTGCGAGCGGCGCGGCGCAGCCGGCCGCCCTCGACCTCGGCCTCCGCCGGCGCCCCGTTCTTGGACCGCTCCCGCACGAGCAGGAGGAGCTGCACGATCGTGTCCAGCGCGGTGTCGAGGAGCTCGGCGTCGGTGACGTCCGCGGGCGATCGGCCCGCGCCCGCGCTCGGCGCCAGGTCGGCCAGGTCCCCGCGTACGTCGTAGCCGGCGGCGTCGACGCGTTCCACGGACCGGGTGGCCTGCTTCTGCGCGTCGCCCAGCTGCCGGTCGGTGGTCCGGATCGGCTCGGAGCCGAGCTTGGCCAGCACGCCGTGGGCGAGGGTGTCCCGCAGCCACTTGGCCTGCTCGCGGCTGCCCTCGATCGGCGGTCCGATCCGCTCGTTGACGCGTCGCAGCAGCTCGGCCGCGGTCACTCCGAGCGACTCGTTCACGAGGCCCACCCCCAGGTTCAGGTCGTTCGTTGTCGCGGTCAGGTCACAGGCGGCGGCGAAGCGGTGCCACAGCTCGTCGGGATCGCGCCGCTCACGCGGCACGGTGACGACGTGCACGTGGTCCGGGCTCAGGCTCGCACCCCACCGCTCCGCGACGCTGGCCGGGTCCATGGTGCGCCAGCCCCACTCGCGCTGCGGCGGGGCGTTCTCGCGCGAGGGGCGCCACTCGTCGAACGGCATCGTGAGGCCGAACTTGAGGCGCTCCTGCCACGCCGACGGCACCATCTTGCCGAAGTCGCGGGCGGTGATGACGACGTGCACGTCGATCCCGGCCAGGTCGGCGATCGCGCGCTCGGCCTGCTCGCGGGTCGCCGCCGAGAAGAGCTCGTAGCTGAGCACGGCCGACGGGCCGTCCCAGGCGCGGATCTGGGCGACGAGGCGCTCCCAGCTGCGCTTCTGCCGCGCGGAGAGCGTGCCGACCCGCCGGTCCTCGCGCACCACGAGGGCGGCGTGGACGCGGTCGACGTGCCGCTCCCCCACGACCAGCACCCCGGCCGCCGCGAGCGGCTCCCGGTTCTGGTCGAGGACCCGCTGGAGGTACGTCGTGCCGGACTTGGGAGCGCCGACGTGCAGGTAGACCCGCTCGGTCACTCCGCCACCTCCCCGGCACCCGCGGACCCGCGCTCGGGCCACTCCACGATCATCCTCCACGCTCCCGCCGGCCCGCCCCGCAGCGCGCGCTCGGCCCGGTCGAAGCCGGAGCGCTCGACGATCCGGCCGCCCGCGGCCAGGACCTGCTCCTCGACCGAGGCCGGCGAGAAGGGGTGGACCCGGCCCGTGCCGTGCCGTTGCGCCCACTTCCGACCGGCGGCACGGTCGCGGGTCACCCCGCCGACGTAGGCCCGGCCGCCGCTGCGCAGCGCCATTCCGGTCAGGAGCCAGAACGCCTCGATGCCGTCGGGCTCGAGCGTCTCGAGCAGGCGGTACGCCGCGATGACGCGCGGCCCGGGTCGCCGCGCGAGCCGGGCGCCGCGCACGAGCACGTCGCGCCGGTCGTAGAGGTTGAGCTCGTCGACCTTGGCCCCGGGGAGCTTGCGGACCGCACGCGCGAGCGGCGCCGGCACGGCGTAGTCCAGGCCCAGGGTCGGTCGCCCGCCCTCGGCGTACCTCCGCAGGTCGGCGCCCCCGCCCGCGCCGATCTCGACGACGGTGGTCTCGGGCGTGATCTGGTCGCACACCCACCCGGCGAACTCCGACGGGGCACCCTTCGCGGTCGCCGCCGTGGCGTTGGCGTGCCGCCAGTCGCGGCGGCCCCGCATCAGCGAGCCGAACCAGCTGTCGAAGCGGCGGACGATCTCGGGACCGGGCTGGTGCTGGAAGGAGGGATCGGGCACCCGCCAGTTGGGTCCGTAGGACACCTCGAGCAGGGCGGCCGGGTCGGCGGGTGCGGGCAGCATCCGGCCCTCGAACTCGATGTCGCGCAGCGGCAGCAGTGCCTCGAGCGGCACCGGGGCACGCACGGTGGCGGTCTCGTAGAGCAGCCCGTCGAGGTAGAACGTGATGTAGATGTCGATGCCGGCGGCGCCGCCGTCCGGGCCGCGGAACCGGACGGTGATGAAGGCGGCGGAGGCGTGGGTGACCCGCATCCCGGCCCGCCGCAGCGCGCGGCCGATCCGCCACAGGTCGGCGGCCATCGCGGCCGGCGTGCTGGCGGTGCTGAGGAAGCACAGGTCGATGTCGGAGTCGTGACCGATGGCCCGCCCGTTGCGGGCCGCGCCGAGGAGGCTGCCGAAGGCGATCCAGCCCTCGACACCGCAGTCGTCGCGCATGACCCGCAGGATCTCGACGGCCTTGTCGGCCATGGCGTCGATGACGCCCGGGTCGCGGTCCTCGAACGGTCGCTGGATGAGGCCCCACTTGTCGACCACGATCGGGGTGCCCTGCGCGTCGACGAGCCGGAGCCGCTCGGCGCTGGTGCCGAACTGGCGCTCACCGACGAAGATCTCCCGGTCGCCGGCGACGACCCGTACCTCGACCTGTCCGTCGAGCAGCCGCTTCATCCGCTTGGGCCACACCACCGAGGCCGGGTCCGAGGACGCGCGGTCGACCGAGAACGACCACACCCGGCGCCCGTCGAAGAGGACGTCGGCCGAGCCGCTGAAGCCGCGAGGCAGACGGATGCCGGTGTCGTCGACCTGCACGGCTGTCCGCTTGGTTCCTCGCCCCACTACATCCCTCGGCGTCGACTTTCGAATCGCGCGCACTCTACTGCACCGTGAAGGACACGTCCTGCACGGCGTGATCGGTCGTACGGCGGACCTGGGCACCCTGGCTGATGCCGACCTTGCCGAACGCTCCGTCGGAACCGAAGATCCAGTCGACCCTCCGACCGGCCGGGGGCTTGCAGGTGGGGTCGGTGCTGCCGCCGAGGGCGGCCCGGAGCCTGGTCTTGGCGGTGACCTGGCAGAAGACCCGCTTGTGGTCGTTGAAGTCACCGGTCAGCAGGATCGGGAGGCCGTCCTTCTGGAGCTTCTTGATCGTCTTGATGATCAGCGCCGTGGCCTTGCGCCGGTCGTCCTCCATCTTGCCCGGCGAGAAGTGCGCGTTGATCCAGTAGAGCTCCTGGCCGCTGCTCAGGTTGCGCAGCCGCACGACCGGCTGGGGCCGCGGCTGGTTGCGCATGAACGGGATGGTGATCGTGTCCTTCCAGACCGCCTTCCACTCCGACGTCCGCCACATCACCGACTGCGGCGCCCCGGCGTACCCGAGGCTGGTGCCGGGCCAGATCGTGTACTTGCCGTCGGTCGCGGTCGCGAGGGAGGCCACCTGGTCGGGCTGGATCTCCTGCACGCCGACGAGCGATCCGTTGCGCGCGTCGATCAGCGACGACGCCCACTCCGAGCGGATCCGCCCGGGTGCCCAGTCGGGCCGGTCGCCCGTCGCTCCGGTGTGCTGGCTGCCGAGCAGGTTGAAGGTCATCACCTTGGTCGTCAGCGACTTCTTCTTCTTGCGCGCCGCGGCCGACACCGCCGGCCGGTCGCCGATCTCCCGCTGCACCTGCGCGTCCGTCGAGAGGCGGAGCGCCGCGGCTCCGCTGCGCAGGACGGCCTGCTCGCGTGCGGCGTCGGCGGACGACACCGCCGCCCGTCGCGCGGGCACGGCGTTCGCGCCGAGCTGGCCGGTCTCGTTGCTCCCCCAGCAGGTGGGCACGGACCCGGCCAGGCCGCAGCCGTGCATCCAGCCCGTGGTGAGCGTGGTGAGGGTCGGTACGGCGGCCGCGCGGACGGGGATGAGGCTCGCTCCGGCAGCGCCGGTGCCGAGCTGGCGGTAGCGGTTGCCGCCCCAGCACCAGGTCGCTCCCGTGTCGTCGAGCGCGCACGTGCTGCTGTCGCCTGCGGACACGGCCGTCCAGATCTGCGCAGGTGCGACGGCGTGCGGCGCCCAGGCCTCCGTGCGGGAGCCGTCGCCGATCTGGCCGTCCTTGTTCAGGCCCCAGCAGGCGAGTCCGCCGGACGTGGTCACGGCGCAGCTGTGGCCCCAGGACGTGCTGACCTGCATCCACCCCGCGTCGGACCCGACGCGGGCCGGCGTGGGCTGGACTGCGGCGGTCGAGTTGCCGACCTGGCCGAAGCTGTTCTGCCCCCAGCACCACGTCGTCCGGTCCCCGCGCACGGCACAGGTGTGCCAGCCGCCGGTGCTGACGTCGGTCCAGCCGTCGCCGGCGGAGCCGACCAGCCGGGGCGTCTCCACCATCCGCGAGGTCGTGCCGATGCCGACGGCACCGCGCAGGTTCTGGCCCCAGCAGTAGAGGGCGCCGGCCGTCGTGATCGCGCAGGTGTTGAACCAGCTGGTGGTCACCTGGTCCCAGACCTGGCCGGGTGCGACCCGCTGGGGCTTCGACTGGATCCCGGACTTGCCGATGCCCAGCTGGCCGAAGTTGTTGAGGCCCCAGCACCACAGCGTGCCGTTGGTCTTGACCGCGCAGGTGGTGGCGCCGCTGGTGCTGATGCTCCCCCAGCCGGTGCCCTTGACCGGCGCGGGCGTGCTGCGTCCCGTCGTGGTCCCGTCACCGAGCTGGCCGAACTGGTTGGCGCCCCAGCAGCTGGCGTGCCCGCCGCCGTCGGTCGCGCAGCTGTCCTGGCCACCGGCGCTCACCGAGGTGGCGCCGTCGGAGACGCTCAGGACCACCTGACCGGTGTGGGTCGTGGTCGCGGGCGTCGTGCCGACCACCGTGTAGCGGACCGTCCACTGCCCGCTGCTCGTCGGCGTGCCGCTGAGCTCGCCCGTGGGCGAGAGCGTCAGGCCCGGCGGAAGCGTGTCGGTCGTGGTCCACCGCACGCCGCCGAGGGACGCGGGCGTCACGTCGGCGCGCAACGGCAGCCGCAGCGGCTCACCGACCAGGGCGGCCTGCACCCGGAGCGCCGGCTTGGGGACCGGCCACCGTCGCGCCCGGTCGAGGGCGGCGTCGCGGGCCTTGGTCGTCGCGGGCAGGGAGTGGTCGTAGCGGCGCGCCTGGGCGGTGGCGTAGCGCAACGACGCCCGGCCCGGAGCGCACACGAGGTCGCCGGCGAGGCAGACGTTCCAGACGCCGTACGTCGAGGTCGACCGCGGCGGCGCGTCGACGTGACGACCGAGCCGCGCCTCGATGCCGCGGCGCTGGGCCGGGTCGGAGATCAGGACGCCCGCGGAGATCCGGGCGCCGTACGGGCGCTGGCGGACCTTGGTCAGCGCGCTGTGCACGATCCGCGCGCCCTGGGCGTAGCCGACCAGCACGAACTGCTGCTCGGGGCAGGCCGCGGCCGCCGCGTCGAGGGTCTGCACGAGCTTGGCGGTCCCGGGCTTGACCGGGGCAAGCCACTGCCGCAGCGCCGGGCGCCGGATCGACGCCACGGCCGTGCGGGCCTGCCGGTGCTGGGAGGTCAGGGCGCCGAGCTTGGGGGTGTGCAGCACGACCCGCTTCTGCTGGACCGAGCGTCCCCCGGACAGCTTGCGGACGTACGCCGCGGCGAAGCGCTCCACGGCCGGCCCGAACGTCGCGCCCTTGGCCCGTCGCTGCCCGTTGCCGTCGACGCCGACGACGAGCACGTCCGCGCAGGCGGAGCGGCGCGCCGACGAGGCCGCGCTCGAGCTGGCCGCGGCCTCCGCGTCGGTCGGGTCCGACGCGGAGGTCACCGCGAGAAGGGACGCCGTCAGGGTCAGAGCCAGCAGTGGTGCGGCTCCGACCTGCCCGAGTTGTCGACGTGCCCCCAAGATCACATTTCCTGTTTGATCAGCGCGTAGGGATCGACGGTCGGGGCGTCCAGGCTGCGACGCTCGACCCCGCCGTTGCCGTTGCCGGTCTGCCCGATCGTGGAGGTGCCCCACGACGAGGGCCGGTGGGTGAAGAGGTAGTCGATCCAGTTGCTGTAGCGCTTGGTCGTGTAGGAGCTGCGGATGACCCCGATGACCTCGTCGCTGACCAGCGAGACGTGCGTCCAGTTGGCCGACCCGTTGATCGTCACCGACGCGTTCGTCTTGCCGTCGTAGACCCCGCTGATGGTCAGCGTCTTCATGTGGACGTAGCGGTCGTAGATGCCGTCCTCGTCACGGTCCCACGCCAGGTGCGTCATGGGGATGGGACGACCGGCCTCCTGGCGCATGATGCGGAGGACTTCGTTGCCGAACATCGCGTAGACGAGCCGGATGTCGCAGCCGCGGCGGTGCATGATCGCGAGCCGCTTGGCGATCGCGATGCCGCGGTCGCCGTACATCGCGGTCTGGGCGATCCGGATCTTGGTGTGGCCGTGCACGCCGGTCCCACCCGTCGCGCCGAGGCAGCGGACCTTGTTGAGCACGTTGAGCGCCGGGTCACCGGACGGGACGGCCTTGCCGGAGTAGGGGTAGAAGATCGCCGAGAACGGGCCGTGGTTCCACTGGCGGTAGGCGCCGCCCTTGGGCTTGCGGTCCTTGGCCATCTCGTTGAACACCGAGAGGAACTCCCGGTACTCGTCGGGCTTGTTGACGCGGGTGTAGACGTCGTTCCACTGGATGTCGGCCGCCAGCTCGGTGGCGTTGTTGGACCCGTAGATCACGACGTTCTTGGCCCGGCCGGACTTGCTGAAGAGGTAGAACTTCGTGTGCGCGATGCCGTGCGGCCCGCGGCAGGCGCTCTGGCACCGACGCAGCCAGCTGCGGTTGACGGCCTTCTTGCGCTTCTTGCTGCCCTGCTTGAGGCCGTAGGCCAGGCGCGCGGCGTCGGGGTTGCGGTTGTCCGGGGCCCAGTTGGAGCCGTCCATCACGACCTGGACGGACACCCCGCGCTTGTTGGCGCGCAGCAGCGCAGCGGTGATGTTGCTGCTGCGGACGTTCCACGAGGCGATCCGGATCTCCTCGCCGCGCGGGACGCTGTCGATCGTCTTCAGCAGCTTGCGGATGATGGCGCGGCGGGAGTCCGTCGACCCGTAGGGGTTGTTGAAGGTCGGGCCGGCGGCCGGCGTGTACTTGGGCTTGGGCTTCGGCTTCGCTGCGACGGCCGGGGAACCCACAGCCAGGACGCTCACCACCAGCGCCGGGGCCAGGGCGATCGCGATCTTCCGCAGAACTTGGTGACGCAAATCCGACTCCCCCACGTAGCTGGCCGCGGGGGTACCTGCGCGCACGCTGCGCACTCCCCGCGCCGACACTCTAACCAACGGTCAAGGCCCTTCCGAATCGCCGCGCCCGAGCCGCGTGGTGCTGGAGGGACACATGGGGAGGCTCAGGCAGTGCAGGTGGCGCGCGTCCGGCGGTACCTGGCGTCCTTCTGGAGCGGCCCCTTGGACTGCGAGATCACGTGGCCGGGCACGCCCCAGAACCGGTCGTCGTAGGTGACCAGCACCGCGCCCATCGAGCAGTGGATCGAGTCCGCGGGGACCGCGATCCCGTCCGCGGCGCAGCCCTTGTACGGCGAGGGCAGGTCGGCGTCGGCGACCCAGGTGTCGGAGCAGTCGGGCCACGACGCCGGGGCCGCGGTCTGGCTCGACTCTTCAGAGGCCGTCGGCGACGCCTCGACGGTCGGCGACGCCGACTGGCTCGGGCTGGCGCTGTCGGTTGCGACCGGAGCGGCGTCGCCCTCGTCGGAGCCGCAGCCGGCGGCCAGTCCGGCGACGAGCGTGCCGGCGGCGATCATCACGAACGTACGCAGCACCACACCCATGGCAGCCACGCTAACCCACCTAGTGGGCGGCAGGGGCGGGGTTGTCGAGCCCGACGTCGGCGTACAGCAGGTAGTGGTCGCTCGCGGCCGCCCGCGACGCGCCGTCCTGGACGTAGCCGGAGAACGCGACGTCCGAGGTGCCCATGATCCAGTCCACCCGACGCGGGTTGGGCGGCAGCTGGCACCCGCCGGCACCGCTGCCACCGTTGGCGGCCACCATGTCGGCCTCGGTGGCGGCCCGGCAGAAGAACTCCTCGTGCTCGTTCATGTCGCCGGTGATGATCACCGGGAGGCCGGTGGACCTGAGCTGCTTGACGAGGGCGATCTCGACCGTCGTCGCGGCGTCGCGCTGGGTCTCCATCCCGCCCGCCGAGTTGTGCGCGGTGATCACGTAGAACTCGCCGCCGTGCTCGCGGTCGCGTAGCCGGACCCACGGCAGCGGGATGCTCTGGCTCGCGAAGACGTACGACACGGAGCCGGTGTCCACCAGCTCGAACTTGGAGTCGAGCCAGGCCACCTGGAGCCGCTGCCCGTTGCTGCCGAGCGCCTGGACGGGCCACATGGCGTAGCCCGGCAGGTTGTTCTGCAGCGCGGGGATCTGGTCGTCCTGGACCTCCTGGAAGCCGGCGACCTGGATGCCACGCGACCGGACCAGGCCGGCCGTGATCGCGGCCCGCTCCGGTCCAGGGCCGTAGCCACCGCGACCCGCGGTGTGCTGGCTGCCGAGGATGTTGAGGGTGCCGATCCGGAAGGACGAGGTCTTCGGCAGCTTGGCCTTGCGCGCCGCCTCGCGGCTCGCGCGGCGCTCGGCGCGCGCCCGGATGACCTGGGCCATGTCCAGCTTGAGCGTCCGGGCCTGGACGACCACCTGCGGCTCGTCCGCGGAGGAGGCAGCGGCGGCGGCGCCCGAAGCCGTGCTGCGGGGGGTCCCGTGGGCCGAGGGCAGCGCCCGGGCCGCGGTGTTGGCGGCCTCGTCGGCCACGGGGTCGGCCGGGTCGCCGTCCGCGGCGTGCAGACCGACGAGGATCGCGATGACGAGGCCCAGGGTGCAGACCGCACCGACCGTCGCAGCCAGGGCACCTGCGCGCTCCCGGCTGGGGCGCCGATCGGCGGCGTGCTTCGACATCGCGTGCGATCCTCCCGCATCCGAGGGTGATCAACTGGCCCGGGCGTCGCGTGCGCCCGGCAGACTTGGCGGAGACTGTACCGAACTGCGCCGCGCCCCTCTGCATCGCAGGAGGCCGTGCCGGTAGCGTTCGTCGTCGTGAGCACCACCCCCTCCCGCGTCTACGTGGCCCGCCTCGTCGGGCTCCCGATCTTCGACCCCCAGGGCGACCAGGTCGGCAAGGTGCGAGATCTCGTGGTGGCGGTCCGCTCGGAGGTCCAGCAGCCCCGCGTCCTCGGCCTGGTCGCCGAGGTGTTCGGCCGGCGGCGGATCTTCGTGCCGATGACCCGGGTGACCAACATCGACAGCGGGCAGGTCTACACGACCGGCCTGCTCAACATGCGCCGCTTCGAGCAGCGGCCCACCGAGACGCTCGTGATCGGGCAGATGCTCGACAAGTCCGTCTTCGTCCCGAGCACCGGCGTGACCGGGACGGTGTACGACGTCGCGATGGAGCAGGCGCGCAACCGCGACTGGGTGCTGAGCAGGGTGGCGATCCAGGAGCCGGCCAAGGGACTCCGCCGGCGGGGCCAGACCTATGTCTGCGAGTGGCGCGACGTCGACGGTCTCACGCAGCGCGAGGAGGCGCAGGGAGCCACCCACCTGATCGCGGCCCTCAACGAGATGCGGCCGGCCGACGCGGCCAACATGATCCGCGACCTCCCGCCCGAGCGGCGGCGCGCGGTGGTGGCCGCGCTCGACGACGAGCGGCTCGCCGACGTGCTCGAGGAGCTGCCAGAGGAGGACCAGGTCGAGATCCTGGAGCACCTCGACAGCGAGCGCGCCGCCGACGTGCTCGAGGAGATGTCGCCCGACGACGCCGCCGACCTGATGGCCGACCTGCCGCCCGAGACCGCGGCCGCGCTGCTCGAGCTGATGGAGCCCGAGGAGGCCGAGGACGTGCGCCGGCTGATGGCGTACGTCGAGAACACCGCGGGCGCCATGATGACCTCGGAGCCGGTGATCCTCGGCCCCGACGCGACCATCGCCGACGCCCTCGCGCACGTGCGCAACCCCGACCTCACGCCTGCGCTGGCCGCCCTCGTCTACGTGTGCCGGCAGCCGCTGGAGACGCCGACCGGGCGCTTCCTCGGCGTCGCCCACATCCAGCGGCTGCTGCGCGAGCCCCCCTCGACGCTGGTCGCCGGCGTCCTCGACGACTCCATGGACCCGCTGCGTCCCGAGGCCACCATCGACCAGGTGGCCGCCCACCTGGCGACGTACAACCTGGTCGCCGCGCCCGTGGTCGACGACAACCACCACCTGCTCGGCGCGGTCAGCGTCGACGACCTGCTCGACCACATGCTCCCCGAGAACTGGCGCGACCAGGCGATCCGCTCCAACGACCGCTCCCAGGGGGTGCGCCGTGGCTGACCGCCCGTCCCGCTCCCGTCTCGACACCCCGACCGAGACGCGTCGCCAGCTGGTCCGGCGCCCGTCGTACGACTCCGACGCCTTCGGCAGCTTCGCCGAGCAGTTCGCGCGCTACATGGGCACGGCCCGGTTCCTGATGTGGATGACCGGGTTCGTCGCCATCTGGTTCGGCTGGAACCTGCTCGCGCCGGAGGGGCTGCGCTGGGACGACTATCCGTTCATCTTCCTGACGCTGATCCTCAGCCTCCAGGCGTCGTACGCCGCTCCACTGATCCTGCTCGCCCAGAACCGGCAGGAGCAGCGCGACAAGGTGGTCGCCGAGCAGGACCGCCAGGCCAACGCCCGCGCGCACGCCGACATGGAGTTCCTCGCCCGTGAGGTCGCCTCGCTGCGGATGGCCGTCGGCGAGGTCGCGACCCGCGACTTCCTCCGCTCGGAGCTGCGCTCGCTGCTCAGCGACCTCGACGAGCGGGCCGAGCTCGCCGAGCGTGCGCAGGGTCACGTGGGCAAGGGCGAGCCGGAGACACCCACCGCCTAGACTCGGGGATCATGAGCACCCCCACTCTCGAGCAGGTCAACGCCGCTCTCGCGACCGTGAACGACCCCGAGATCAAGCGACCGATCACCGAGCTCGGCATGGTCGACTCCGTGGTGATCGACGGCGACGGCCTGGCACACATCACGGTGCTGCTGACCGTGGCCGGCTGCCCGCTCAAGGACACCATCACCCGCGACGTCACCGCGGCCGTCACCCGGGTCGCCGGCATCACCGGCGTCGACCTCACGCTCGGCGTGATGACCGCCGAGCAGCGCTCCGGCCTGCAGGAGACCCTGCGCGGCGGCCAGGCCCAGCGCGAGATCCCGTTCGCCCAGCCCGGCTCGCTGACCAAGGTGCTGGCGATCGCCAGCGGCAAGGGCGGCGTCGGCAAGTCCTCGGTCACCGTCAACCTCGCGCTGGCGATGGCCAAGCTCGGCCTCAAGGTCGGCATCGTCGACGCCGACATCTACGGCCACTCGGTGCCGGCCATGCTCGGCGTCGCCGACTACCGGCCGACCCAGGTCGACGACCTGATCATGCCGGTGCCCACGCCGAGCGGCGTCTCCGTGATCTCGATCGGCATGCTCAAGCCGCGCCGCGACCAGGTCGTGGCCTGGCGCGGGCCGATGCTCGACCGGGCCCTCGTGCAGATGCTCGCCGACGTCTACTGGGGCGACCTGGACGTGCTGCTCCTCGACCTGCCGCCGGGCACCGGCGACGTGGCGATCTCGCTCGGCCAGCACCTGCCGGGTGCCGAGGTCGTCGTCGTGACCACGCCGCAGGAGGCCGCTGCCGAGGTCGCCGAGCGGGCCGGCACGATGGCCTCGATGATGCACCAGCGTGTCGTCGGCGTCGTCGAGAACATGAGCTTCCTGCCGTGCCCGCACTGCACCGCCGAGGGCAAGGACCACCGCCTCGAGATCTTCGGGCACGGCGGCGGCGAGCGCGTCGCGGCGACGCTCTCCGAGCGCTTCGGGTACGACGTGCCGGTGCTCGGCCAGATCCCGATCGACACCTCGCTGCGCGAGGGCGGCGACGTCGGCAAGCCGATCGTCGACTCCGACCCGACCGCCCCGGGTGCGGTGGCGCTGACCGCCATCGCCGGTCGGCTCGCGGGCCGGGGCCGCGGGCTCGCCGGCATGCAGCTGGGCCTGACCCCGACCAGCAAGTTCTGACGCAGTAGGTTCTGGGTCATGTTCGGCGTGGGTCTGCCTGAGTTCGCGGTGATCGCCGTGATCGCGATCTTCGTGTTCGGACCCGACAAGCTCCCCGACCTGGCCCGTCAGGCCGGCCGGATGGCCAAGCAGGTCAAGCAGCTGGCCAACAACGCCCGCGACGAGCTGCGCGAGGAGCTGGGGCCGGAGTTCGCCGACCTCGAGCTGCGCGACCTCGACCCGCGCGAGATCGTGCGCCGGCACATCTCCGAGGCGATGGACGCGGACGACGACGAGGAACCGGCGCCGCGGACCCGGCGCGGCCAGCGGCCGCTCGAGGACGGCGAGATCCCGCCGTACGACGCGGACGCGACCTAGCGGCTCTGCACGGCCGCCAGCCCGGCGTACGGGACCAGCACCGCCCGGCCGTCCTCGCCGACCGCCATCTCGACGAAGTCGGCGCCCACGCGCCGCACGGTGCCGTCGAGCAGGCGACCGTCGTCGAGGCGCAGGACGCACCGCTCCCCCGCCTCCGCCAGCCGGCGCAGCGCCGAGCCGAGGCCGAGCCGGGCCACCGGTGACCACGCGACCTCCGGGGACGAGCGCTCGGACGCAGCGCGCACGGAGAGCACCGCGGCCAGCGCGACGATCCAGTCCTGACCGCTCCCCCCGACCAGGCACCAGCCGGTGCCGACCCGCTCGAGCACGCCGTTGACCACCCCCACCCCGCGGACGTCGAGCACCACGTCGCCGCCCACCGAGGCCATCAGCCGGCTGGCGAGCGTGACCTGCTGGTACTCCGCCCGGCTGCGGTCAGCGAGCTCGTGGCCGCGCTCCACGTCGTAGAGCGCCTCCGCCTGCTGCTCGAGGTCGTCGAGCAGCGCGAAGAGGTCGTCCTCCCAGGCCATGGCTGCACTCTCCCCGCCGTACGACGTGCCCGAAACCGAGCCGCGACTGTGGATCAACGGTTGACTCCGTGAGTAAAAAGTCGTCGACTTAAGCAAACAGACGCAAACGCAACGATCTGGAGTCTCGGGCCATGATCAGCAGCCAGCAGGCATCACCTGCGCGATGCGCCGCCGTCGGCGTCGCATCGACCGCCGCGGCCGGGAGCCTGGTCGCCTGGCTGCTGCCGATCGCCCTCGCGCCCGGCGCCGGCACCTTCGACACCGCGCTGGTCCGGCTCTGCGCCGCCCTGGCGGTCGTCGCGGCCGGCTGGCTCTGGCTGGCGAGCGTCGCCACCGTGCTGGCGGCCCGTCGCGGGCGCGCCCCGCACGCCGGCGTACCCGCTCCCCTGCGCCGGGCCGTCCTCGCGGCCTGCGGGGTCGCCCTGACCGGCGGCCTGGTCGCCGGCCCGGCGGGCGCGACGCCCGGCCGGCTCCACGAGGACCGGGTCGCCCGCCCGGCGGCGTCCGCCGTCGCCGGTCTGCCGCTGCCCGACCGGGCGACCGCCGCCCCGACGGTCCGGGTCGTGCCCGGCGACACCCTCTGGGCGATCGCCGCGCGCACGCTCGGCCCCGGCGCGACCGACGCGGAGATCGACGCGTGCTGGCGGCGCCTCTACGACCTCAACCGGGCCGCGATCGGCCCGGACCCCGACCTCATCCATCCCGCCCAGCGACTGGAGGTACTGCCATGACCGCATCCCGACACCACGACGTCGTGCCGCTCCGCCGGCCGGCCCCGCTGGCGACCGTGCAGGGCACGCTCGCGCTGGACCTCGAGCCGCGGCAGGACCCGCCGCGGCTGCCGTCCCCCCGCGGGCCTGTCGCCGACGTGCTGCCGATCGACGGCCCGCCCCGCCGGCTGATCGAGGACTGGGCGCGTCGCTACACCCAGGCCGCGGTCGAGATCGTCGGCGGCGACCGCCCCGTCACCCAGCTGCTCCGCTGGAGCTCCCGCGAGGTCTACGACAACCTGCAGCGCCGGGCCCAGCTGGTGGCGCAGGCCGGCCGGCACCAGCCCGGCCAGGGCCGGTTCCAGCCGGTCCGGCCGCGCGTGCTCGGCGTCCGGTCCTGCTTCGTCACCCGCGACGTCGTCGAGGTGAGCACGCACGTGCGGTACGGCGAGCGCTCGCGCGCCCTCGCCGCCCGCTTCGAGCGTGCCCAGGACCAGCGGTGGCGCTGCACGGCCCTGGAGTTCGCCTGAGGGTCAGCTGACGCGCGCCGTCAGACCCGTCGGACCGCCGGGGCGCCCGTGGCACTGCTTGTACTTCTTGCCCGACCCGCAGGGGCACTGCGCGTTGCGGCCGACCTTGGCGAACTCGTCCTCGACGGCCTCGGTCTTGACCGCCACCTCGCCGTCCTCGGTCGGCGCCGAGTAGGACAGGTTCTGCGGAGCGGCGGGCCGCTCGAGGCCCTTGGCCTTGATGGTCGGGTGAGCGCTGGGCTGCTCGGCCGACGGCAGCTGCCGCGCCATCGGCTCGGCGACCTCCTCCTCGACCTCGACCTCGAGCTCGGCGTCGTCCTCGTCCTCCTCGACCTGGACGTCCAGGTTGAACAGGAAGCCGACGGACTCCTCCTTGATGCCGTCCATCATCGCGGTGAACATGTCGAAGCCCTCGCGCTGGTACTCGACCAGCGGGTCGCGCTGCGAGTAGGCCCGCAGGTAGATGCCCTCGCGCAGGTAGTCCATCTCGTAGAGGTGCTCGCGCCACTTGCGGTCGAGCACCGACAGCACGACGCGGCGCTCCAGCTCCCGCATCACGGACTCGCCGATCTCCTCCTCGCGCCGGTCGTACGCCGCGTTGGCGTCGGCCTTGAGGGTCTCGGTGAGCTCGTCGCGGTCGAGTCCCTCGACTCCGCCGGCCTCGGCGATGAGCGCCTCCTTGTCGACCGTGACGGGGTAGATCTGGCGCAGCGCGTTCCACAGCGCGTCCAGGTCCCACTCCTCGGCGAACTCGGCGGTGGCACCAGCGACGTAGCCAGCGACGGTGTCGTCGAGGAAGCCGCGGATCTGCTCCTCGAGGTCCTTGCCCTCGAGGACCTCGCGGCGCTCGGCGTAGATCACCTTGCGCTGGCGGTCCATCACGTCGTCGTACTTCAGGACGTTCTTGCGGGACTCGAAGTTCTGCGACTCGACCTGGCCCTGGGCGTTGGCGATCGCGCTGGTGACCCGCTTGTTCTCGATCGGGACGTCGTCCGGGATCTTCAGCACGGTGAGGACCCGGTCGACCCACTCGGACTTGAAGAGCCGCATCAGCTCGTCCTCGAGCGACAGGTAGAAGCGGGACTCGCCCGGGTCGCCCTGACGGCCGGAGCGACCGCGCAGCTGGTTGTCGATGCGACGCGACTCGTGGCGCTCGGTGCCGACGACGTAGAGGCCGCCGGCCTCGCGGACCTCGTCGTGCTCGTTGGCGACCTGTTCCTTGATCCGCTCGACCATGGTCGGCCAGGCCTCGTCGTACTGCTCACCGGTCTCGCCACCGGGCTCGAGGCCCTGCCGGCGCAGCTCCTGGTCGGCGAGGAACTCGACCGAGCCGCCGAGCATGATGTCGGTGCCTCGACCCGCCATGTTGGTGGCGACGGTGACGGCGCCCTTGTGGCCGGCCATCGCGACGATCTTGGCCTCGTCGGCGTGCACCTTGGCGTTGAGCACGGAGTGCGGGATGCCGCGCTTGCGCAGCTTGTCGGAGAGGTGCTCGGACTTCTCGACGGACACGGTGCCGACCAGGACCGGCTGGCCCTTCTCGTGCCGCTCGGCGATGTCGTCGACGACGGCGTCGTACTTCGCCTCCTCGGTGCGGTAGACGAGGTCGGCCTGGTCGACGCGGGCCATCGGCTTGTTGGTCGGGACCTGGACCACGCCGAGGTTGTAGATCTTGTCGAACTCGGACGCCTCGGTCATGGCCGTACCGGTCATGCCGGAGAGCTTCTCGTAGAGGCGGAAGAAGTTCTGGAGGGTGATCGTGGCGAGCGTCTGGTACTCCTCGCGGACCTCGACGCCCTCCTTGGCCTCGATCGCCTGGTGCAGGCCGTCGTTGTAGCGCCGGCCCGCGAGCATGCGGCCGGTGTGCTCGTCGACGATGAGCACCTCGCCCTCCATGACGACGTACTCCTTGTCGTTGCGGAAGAGCTCCTTGGCCTTGATCGAGTTGTGCATGAAGGAGATCAGCGGCGTGTTGACGGAGTCGTAGAGGTTGTCGATCCCGAGGTGGTCCTCGACCTTGGTGATGCCGGGCTCGAGGACGGAGATCGTGCGCTTCTTCTCGTCGACCTCGTAGTCGACGTCCTTGACCAGCTTGGCGGCGACCTTGGCGAACTCGGCGTACCACTGCACGTCGTCCTGGGTCGGGCCGCTGATGATGAGCGGGGTGCGCGCCTCGTCGATGAGGATCGAGTCGACCTCGTCGACGATCGCGAAGCTGTGGGTGCGCTGCACGCACTCCTCGATGGAGCCCGCCATGTTGTCGCGCAGGTAGTCGAAGCCCAGCTCGTTGTTGGTGGCGTACGTGATGTCGCAGTTGTAGGCCTCGCGGCGCTGGTCCGGACGCATCTCGGGCAGGATCACGCCGACGGTCAGGCCCAGGAAGTTGTGGACGCGGCCCATCATGTCGGACTGGTACTTGGCCAGGTAGTCGTTGACCGTGACCACGTGGACGCCCTTGCCGGAGAGCGCGTTGAGGTACGACGGCAGCACGGCCACCAGCGTCTTGCCCTCACCGGTCTTCATCTCGGCGATGTTGCCCATGTGCAGCGCGGCACCGCCGGTGACCTGCACGTCGAACGGCCGGAGGCCGAGCACCCGGCGGGCGGCCTCGCGGGCGGTCGCGAAGGCCTCGGGCATGATGTCGTCGAGCGACTCCCCGTTGGCCAGCCGCTCCTTGAACTCGTCGGTCATCCCGCGCAGCTCCTCGTCGCTCATCGCGACGAAGTCATCCTCGATGGCGTTGACGGCCGCGGTCACAGCCTCGAGCTGGCGCAGGATCTTGCCCTCGCCGATGCGGAGGATCCGGTCGAGAATCGCAGGCACGTGTGGTCCAACTTCCGTAAGTCGCGCTGATAACGCTGAGCGGCGCCACTCTACCCAGCAACACCCAGGGTCCGAAGCGCAGGAGCCAGGTCACCACGCGGTTCGACGACGATCCCGGACAGGCCCAGCCATCCGGCAAGCCGCCGCAGCTCGGCCGAGAGCTCCTCGGCGGTCTCCGGCGGGGCACCCGGCTCGGCGTACGCCCCCTTGACGACCAGCAGACCTGCCCCCTTGTCGAACTTGCGGTCGGCCTTGAGGTCGACGCGCGCGACGATGTGCTCGCCGAGCAGGAACGGCAGCACGTAGTAGCCGTGGACGCGCTTCTCGGCGGGCACGTAGATCTCGATGCGGTAGTGGAAGTCGAAGAGCGCCTCGGTGCGCGCCCGCTCCCAGACGACGGGGTCGAACGGGCTGAGCAGGGCCCGGGCACCGATCCGGCGGGGCAGGCGCGCGCCGCGGTGGAGGTACGCCGGCCGCTTCCACCCTGCGACCGACACGGGGACGAGCTCCCCGTCGTCGACCAGCGTCGCGACCGCCGTCGCGGTGTCGTCCACCGGCATCCGGTAGTAGTCGCGCAGGTCCTGCATCGTCGCGACGCCGTGGGAGCGCGCCGCGCGGCGGACGAGCTCGAGACCGGCCTCGGCGCGGGTGGGCGTCGGGCGCGCGAGCACCTCGGCCGGGATCACCCGCTCGGGCAGGTCGTAGCGGATCTCGAACTGGCTGTTGCGGCCGGCGATGGCCACCTGCCCGGACGTGTAGAGGTAGTCGAGCATCCGCCGGGTCTCGGACCAGTTCCAGCCCCAGTTGTCCTTGGCCCGCGGCAGGCCCTCGTCCAGGTCCCGGGCCGTGGACGCGCCCCGGTCGGCGAGCTCGGCGAGCAGGCTGCGCTCGAGGTGGTCGTTGGCCGCGACGAAGCCCCACTTGCCCCGCTTGGCGCGGTAGTCGTCCATCCGGTGCTGCATCACCGGCCACAGGTCGACCGGCATGAACGCCTGGACGTGCGCCCAGTACTCGACCATCCGCCGCGGCCGCTGCTCGGAGGCGCGCCGGAGCAGGTCGACGTCGTAGGGGCCCATCCGGGAGTAGAGCGGCATGTAGTGGGCGCGCTGGAGGACGTTGACCGAGTCGACCTGGAGGACGCCGGTGCGCTCGAGGGTGCGCTGGAAGGTGCGCATCGTGGGCTCGGCGTGCTGCTTGTCGAGGAACCCCTGGGCGGCGAGCGCGACCCGGCGCGCCTGGGCGACGCTCATCGACTCCATGCGGCGAGGCTAGAGGAGCCCTCCGACATCTTCCCGTCAGGGAAGATCCAGGAGCTTCTCCTTGACGGCATACATGACCGCCTCCATGCGCGAGTGCAGCTGGAGCTTCTCCAGGATGTTGCGCACGTGGTTCTTCACCGTGTTGTCGCTGATGAAGAGCTCCTTGGCGATCTCGCGGTTGTTCATGCCCTTGGCCACCAGGCGGAGCACCTCGAGCTCCCGGTCGGTCAACCGCAGCCCGGAGGCGTGGTCGCGCTCGGGGCGCGACATCTGCTTGAACTCGTCGATCAGCTTGACCGCCATCGACGGGCTGATGAGGGACTGACCGTCGGCGACCACCCGGACCGCCTGGGCGACCTCCTCGATGGAGGAGTCCTTGAGCAGGTAGCCGGCGGCACCGCTCTTGACGGCCTCGTAGAGGTCGGCCTCCTCGTCGGAGACGGTGAGCATCACGATCTTGGCCGTCGGCACGGCCTCCTTGATCGCGAGGCAGGCCTCGATCCCGGAGCGCTTCGGCATCCGGATGTCGAGGAGGACCACGTCGGGCGCGGTGCGCTCCGCGAGGGCCGTGCCCTCGAAGCCGTCACCGGCCTCGCCGACCACCTCGACGCCGGGCTCGACGCCCAGCAGCATGACGAGTCCGCGCCGGAAGAGCTCCTGGTCGTCCACCACGAGGACGCGGATGGGCTCACGCCCCGCGTCGGTCATCGCCTCGGCCACGAGGGAATCATGGCACGACCGGGCCTTCTCGCGCTGACATCCGGGGGATGGAACGCATCGGTGGGATGACCCGGACGGGCCATCCCACCGGTGAAGCGGGCCTCATGGCCGTCAGACCGTGGCCTCCAGGTCGAGCGAGATGACGCCGTAGTCGTAGCCCCGGCGTCGGTAGACGACCGCCGGCCGCTCGCTCTCCTTGTCGACGAAGAGGTAGAAGTCGTGACCGACCAGCTCCATCTCGTAGAGCGCCTGGTCGAGCGTCATCGGGTTGGCCGCGTGCGTCTTCTCCCGGACCACGAGGGGGCCGTCGCCGGTGACGGCGATGGGTCCGACCTCACGGTCGTGGGTGACCACCTCGTCGTCCACCGCGGCCGGAGCCGGGGTGCCGCTCGCCAGCGCCTGACCGACGGACACCGGGGCGTGGCGCCCGTGGTGGACCCGACGGCGGTCCGAGGCCCGCCGCATCTGCGCGGCCATCTTGTCGAGCGCCAGGTCCAGCGCGGCCATCTTGTCCGCCGCGCAGGCCTCCGCCCTGATCACGGGCCCCTTGGAGAGGGCCGTCAGCTCGACGCGTACCGCGCGCTCCGCCTGCCGCGGGTTGCGTTCGTTCTCGACCTCGACGTTGACCCGGATGATCCGATGATCGTGCTTCTCGAGTCGCGACAGCTTCTCCTCGACATGACTGCGAAAGCGATCAGACAACTCGCAGTGTCGACCCGTGACCACAACTTCCATGTGAACCTCCCGATTGCACAGCTTGCTTCTCGGTGTTTCGGCGGTCAGCTCCGGACAGCCCCACCTCGGGGTACGCCGGAGAGAGGAGCCCGCCCGGCCGACCTGGTCTTCGACCCCACAATCGCCTGCTGAGGCTCTCGCAGCTTCTCTGCCACTACTGACCTTCTCCCGACCGCCGCCGCATATGACGACGGGGCCGAGGCAGGACTTACCACTAAGCCGCACCGTGATCGACGCCCGCTCCGCGGAACGGGGCGGGACGTCTTACGTGGACCGTTTTGCCTGCGACTGGCATCGGCTTGTCGACCGAGCACCCGATTGGACCGAGGCATCTCGACGACGCAACCACGGACCCGGGCGGACTCCATGTAGAGACGTTAGTCCGAAGGGTCGGCCGACGAAAGGGGGCGGGCCTGTCCGGTCGGGATCCTGCGGCGTGTCGCGGCCACGGCGGCCACCGCGGCGACCTGCAGCCCGACCGCCTCCAGTGCGCGTTGCGCCTCCCGGAGCGTCACGCCGGTGGTGACCACGTCGTCGCAGACGACCAGGTGCGCGTGGGTACGCCGCGCGGCGAGCCGCCGGACCTGCTCGGTCGGGCAGTGCATCGACCCCGCCAGGTTGGCGGCGCGCGCGACCGCGCCCAGCCCCGCCTGGTCCACGGCGCCCGGCCGGCTGCGCAGCAGCGGCATCGCGAGGACGTCGAGGCCGTCGCGGCGCAGCAGCCGCGCGGCCCGGCTGGTGATCCGCCCGGTCGGGTCGTGCCCGCGGGTGCGGCTCACACCGGGCCGGGACGGGACCGGCACCAGCACCACGGGGCCCGGGGGGGCGTCCGCCAGGGCAGCGCGGACGGACTGGAGCAGCAGCCGCGCCAGCGGATCGCGCAGCCCGAGGAGCCGCCGCTCCTTGTGCCCGATCACGAGCGCCCGCAGCGCCCCGGCGTACTCCCCCGTCGCCCAGGGCGGCGCGAGGCCGGCCGGCACCGGGTCGGGCCACGCCGGCCGGGCAGCGGCGGGCAGGGTCCGGGCGCAGTCCGGGCAGAGCACGCGTCCCGGTCTCGCGCAGCCCGCGCACGCGCCGCCGAGCAGCAGGTCGGCGGCGGCGTCGGCGATCTCGCCCCAGGTGTCACGCGGCACGGCCCCGATGTCACCACCGGCGTCGGTCCGTCTCAACCGTGGGGCGGGAGCCTGTGGACAGGCGCCTCAGCCGACGTACGTGATCGCCGTGGTGTCCGCGGCGAGCGGGATGACGCGCCGCCCGGCCGCCGAGAGGTTGACCAGCGCCTTCAGGTTGAAGCCGTAGCGCGGCTCGTCCACCGCAGGCGACCCGACCAGGCCGAGCAGCGAGCCCTCGACCGGCGGCGAGCTGGCCTCGGCGGCCGGCGATCCGTCGACCGACGCCGTTCGCAGCTGGACCACGGCCTTGGTCGCCGGGAACGGGCTGAGGATGTCCAGGTTGGTCGTGTTGCGCCAGGCGATGGCTCGCACGGGCAGGTCGCTGTCCGCGGCGCTGAAGATCGGCCGAGCCGGGGTCGCCCACAGCACCCGGCCTCTCCGGTTGTGGGCGATCCGGCTGACGACCAGCTCGTCGCCCGAGCCGCGGCGTACGACGGCCACCAGGCGGGTGCCGTCGCGGGAGACCACGAAGCTGTGGACCCGGGCGCCGGTCACCCCGTGCACGTCGAGCACGTGGCGCTTCCCGTCGACCACCCAGGAGACCTCGGCGCCCTGGGCGGTGCGGTCGATCAACCACATCCGGTCCGCGAAGTCCCACGCCGGCCGGAGCAGGTCGCGCGCCCCGGAGACCACGGTGGTGGCCGGGGTGTCGTCGGTGTCGCTGACCGGCCCCATCAGCACGCGGGACCCGTCGGCGGTGACCCCGGCGGCGGTGCTGGCCGTGAGGCTGACCCCCACGCTGCGCAGGCCCAGGTCGGTCGATCCCAGCGGCCCACTGACGGGGTCCAGGGTGCCGCCGGTCCCGGAGGAGAGGAGGCCGCCGCGCAGGCCGTAGAGCAGGGGGCTCGCCTGGAACCCGGCGGGGTCGTACTGGCTCCCCCCGTCCACGCGGTAGGCGCTGACGCCGCCCGGCAGCGGGATCGGGTCGCCGTTGATCGAGACGCGCAGCGCCTCGATGCGAGTGTCCTGGCGCAGGGTCCACGCCAGCTGCGCCATCATCAGCTCGATCGACTCCGTCGACAGCTGACCCTCGTCGCCCTTCAGCGCGATGTCGGCGATGCCGTCGGAGATCGAGACGGACGGCGCGAGGGTGAGGCCGGGCGGCACGAAGCTCTTGACCACCCGGTCGAGCCCGTCGCTCGGCCCGAGGAGCAGGGCCTGGGTGAGGGTGCTCGCCAGCTGCTTGCCGCCGGGGACGTAGACGGGCTCCGGGACGAGCGTTCCCACCGTCGGGTCGAAGTAGTAGAGGGAGACCTGCCGGAAGCGCCGGGCGAACCAGGTCTCCGGCACGATGAGCGCGTCGGGCACCCCGTCGATGCGCCACTCCCCCTGCTCGAACGACATCGGGAAGCCGATGGTGCGTTGCGACTTCGGCAGCGCGCCCTGCCAGGCGCCCTGGGAGTCCAGCTGGTCGGGTTCGGCCAGCGTCACGGAGACCCCGGCCGCGGTCTCCGCCACGCGCGGGTAGCCGGCGTAGGTGACGGTCGAGTCGGGCGACCACGCGGCAGCGGCGTCCTTGGTGAGGAACTCGCGGGCCGTGTTGGTCTGGATCGGCGTCGCCGTCATCGCGACCAGGAACCCGCGCACGATGTCGGCGCGGGTGTCGCCCTCCTGCGGCGGCCGGGGGTTGAAGTAGATCCCCTGCTCCACCGACGTGCCACCCCGGGACTGGGTCTCGACGACGGGGCCGGTGTCCGGCATCGAGACGCAGCCGGCCAGCAGCGCGACGGCGGCCACGACCACCGTCACGAGCGAGGCCTGGCGCGCCCGGGCGCGGCTCACGAGACCGGCTCCGTCACGTCGGCGGGCACGAGCGGCAGCGGACTGTGCCGGAGCACCGCGCCCGCGCGCCGGGGCAGGGTCAGCCGGAACTGGGCACCCTCGCCGGGCCGGCCCCAGGCCTGGAGCCAGCCCCCGTGCAGGTGGGTGTCCTCGAGGGCGATCGACAGGCCGAGGCCGGTGCCGCCGCTCGTCCGGGCGCGAGCCGGATCGGCCCGCCAGAAGCGGTTGAACACCATCGCGGCCTCACCGGGCGCCAGCCCGACGCCGTAGTCGCGGACCGCGATCGCGGCGGCGTGCTCGTCACCCTCGACCAGGACCACGATGTCGCCGCCGGCCCGCTCGGTGCCGGTGTGGTCGATCGCGTTGGTGACCAGGTTGCGCACGACCCGCTCCACCCGGCGTACGTCGGCCTCCGCCAGGCAGGGGTGGTCGGGCGCCTGGACCACGACCTCGACGTTGCGCTGGCGAGCGAGCGGGCGGGTGGCGTCCACGATGCGGTGGGCGACGTCGACGAGGTTGATGTCGTCGAGGTCCAGGACGGCGGCGCCGGCGTCGAACCTGCTGATCTCGAGCAGGTCCGCCAGCAGCGTCTCGAACCGGTCCAGCTCGGTCTGGAGCAGCTCGGCCGACCGCGCCGTCGTGGCGTCGAAGTCGCCGCGCGCGTCGTGCAGGACGTCGCTCGCCATCCGCACGGTCGTCAGGGGGGTCCGCAGCTCGTGCGAGACGTCGGACACGAACCGCCGCTGCACCCGGCTGAGCTCCTCGAGCTGCCGGATCTGACGCTGCAGGTTGCTGGCCATCTGGTTGAACGACGTCGCCAACCGGGCCAGGTCGTCCTCGCCCGAGACCCGCAGCCGCTCCTGGAGGTGCCCGGCTGCGAGCCGCTCGGCCACCCGTCGCGCGAGCCGGATGGGGGTGACGACCTGGCGGGTCACCAGCCAGGTCATCCCGGCGACCAGCACGACGAGCAGCACGGCCGCGGTGAGCAGCGCGCGGGTCACCAGCGCCATCGTCTCCTCCTGCTCGTCGAGCGGGAAGAGGTAGTACAGCGTGTAGGTGTTGGCGTCGGCCGGCAGCAGCACCTGGGAGCCGACGACGATCCCCCGCGACGACGTGGTGGTTCCGTCGATGTCGGTGGTGTGGATCGTCGTGTAGGTCCAGGCCGTCGGCGCCTCGGCGTCGAAGTGCTCCTCCAGCGAGATCGGGACGCTGCTGGTGTCGAGCAGGGGGCTGGAGTTCACGCCGCCGTCGGCGATCCGTCCGCCCGGCCCGGTCGGTCCGGCCAGCACGACGTAGAAGCCTCGCGTGGCGCCGCGCCGGATGATCGGGTCGATCAGGTCCGCCTTCTGGCTGGCGACGTCGGCGTCGGTGCCGGGCACCGCCTCGAGGCGGTCCCGGGTCTCGGCGGTCTCGTCGTTGGCCTCGGCGACGACGGCGTCCACGCGGTGGTCGAGCAGGCCGTCCTGGATCTGCTGGAGCAGGTACCAGCCGACCACACCGATGACGGCCACGGAGAGCAGCACCGTGCTCGCGACGACCCGCGCCTGGATCGACCGGCGCCAGAAGGTCAGGGCCCGGCGTACCGGCTCCGGGAGCCAGCGCGACCCACGGGGGCGCAGGTGCAGCATCGCCGAGCCTTACGCCGTCCCGGCCTTGTAACCGACGCCCCGCACGGTGACGACGATCTCGGGGCTCTCGGGGTCGTGCTCGACCTTGGAGCGCAGCCGCTGCACGTGCACGTTGACCAGGCGGGTGTCGGCGGCGTGCCGGTAGCCCCACACCTGCTCGAGGAGGACCTCGCGGGTGAAGACCTGCCAGGGCTTGCGGGCGAGGCAGACGAGCAGGTCGAACTCGAGCGGGGTGAGGCTGATCGGGACGCCCGCACGCGAGACCGCGTGGCCGGCGACGTCGATCGACAGGTCGCCGATGGTGAGGTTCTCCTGCGCCGGCGTGTCGAACCGCCGGATCCGCGCCCGGATCCGGGCGACGAGCTCCTTGGGCTTGAACGGCTTCACGACGTAGTCGTCGGCGCCGGACTCGAGGCCGACGACGACGTCGACGGTGTCGCCCTTGGCCGTCAGCATCACGATCGGGACGCCGGACTCGGCGCGGATCTCCTTGCAGACGTCGATGCCGTCCTTGCCGGGCAGCATCAGGTCGAGCAGCACCAGGTCGGGCTTGTAGCTGCGGAACGCCTCGACCGCCTCGTCACCGCGCGTGACCATCCGGCTCTCGAAGCCCTCCTGCCGGAGGACGATCGTGAGCATCTCGGCGAGGGAGGCGTCGTCGTCGACGACCAGGATCCGGCCCTTGGTGTTCTGGTCGTTCGGTGGGCCGGAGGGCGCTCCGGCGGGCTCGCTCATATCTTCCATACTGCCAGCCCGCCCGAGCGCGATCTCAGTATCGGTACTGGTCCGACTTGTACGGGCCCGCGACGTCGACGCCGAGGTACTGCGCCTGGTCGTCGCTGAGGGTCGTCAGCTTCACGCCCAGCGCGCCGAGGTGCAGGCGGGCGACCTCCTCGTCCAGGTGCTTGGGGAGCACGTAGACGCCGACCGGGTAGTCCTCGGGCTTCGTGAAGATCTCGATCTGCGCGAGGACCTGGTTGGTGAAGGAGTTCGACATCACGAACGACGGGTGGCCGGTCGCGTTGCCGAGGTTCATCAGGCGACCCTCGGAGAGCACGATGATCGCGTTGCCCGACGGGAAGGTCCACACGTCGACCTGCGGCTTGACGTTCTTGCGGACGACGCCCTCGAAGGTCTCGAGGCCGGCCATGTCGATCTCGTTGTCGAAGTGGCCGATGTTGCCGAGGATCGCGTTGTGCTTCATCTGCGACATCTGCTCGACGGTGACGACGTCCTTGTTGCCGGTCGCGGTGATGATGATGTCGGCCACGTCGAGGACGTCGTCGAGCGTCGAGACCTGGTAGCCGTCCATCGCCGCCTGCAGCGCGCAGATCGGGTCGATCTCGGTGACGATGACGCGGGCGCCCTGGCCGCGCAGCGACTCCGCGCAGCCCTTGCCGACGTCGCCGTACCCGCAGACGACCGCGACCTTGCCGCCGATGAGGACGTCGGTGGCGCGGTTGATGCCGTCGATGAGCGAGTGGCGGCAGCCGTACTTGTTGTCGAACTTCGACTTGGTGACCGAGTCGTTGACGTTGATGGCCGGGAAGAGCAGCGAGCCTTCCTTCATCATGTCGTAGAGGCGGAGCACACCGGTGGTGGTCTCCTCGGTGACGCCCTTGATCTCACCGGCGATCTTCGTGTAGCGGTCCTTGCTCTCGGCCAGCGAGGCGTTGAGGACGTCGAAGACGATCTTCTGCTCGTGGCTCTTGGCCGAGGCCGGGTCGGGCGCCTGGCCCGACTTCTCGGCGTCGACGCCGAGGTGGACGAGCATCGTGGCGTCGCCACCGTCGTCGAGGATCATGTTGGCGAAGCTGCCCTCGGGCCAGTTGAGGATCTGCTGGGTGCACCACCAGTACTCCTCCAGCGTCTCGCCCTTCCAGGCGAAGACCGGGACACCCTGCGGGTCCTCGGGAGTGCCGTTGGGGCCGACCGCGATCGCGGCGGCCGCGTGGTCCTGGGTCGAGAAGATGTTGCAGGAGGCCCAGCGGACCTCGGCACCCAGCGCGACCAGCGTCTCGATGAGCACGGCGGTCTGGATGGTCATGTGCAGGGATCCGGCGATCCGGGCGCCGGCGAGGGGCTTGTCGGCCCCGTAGCGCTCACGCATCGCCATCAGGCCGGGCATCTCGTGCTCGGCGAGCTGGATCTCGGTGCGGCCGAAGTCGGCCAGGTTGAGGTCGGCGACCTTGAAGTCCATGTGTCTGCTCCTGGGGTCTGGCGAGGGGTTGCTACCGGGAATCCGAGGTTAGAACGCGTCGCACCCAACCGAAGAATCCTCGATGCCTCCGCTATCGCAGACCTCCGGCGGGCTGGTCGGCTTGGCGGTCTGCTCGGGTCGACCGTCGTGGTCACCGCTGCAAGAGGACGCCGGCGGACGTGACTGTGACCCCACGGGCCGGTGGCCGGTGGGGTGGGGGTCAGTGGGTTCGTCGGCGTTTGTGGGTGAGGTCGTTGGTATAGGTGCGGCCCATCGGTGAGGTCCACACGAAGGTGGTGAGGGTGGGTCGGGTGTAGGTCCAGTAGCCGTGGGTCTTGAGGCGGTGGTGCAGCCGGCACAGCGGTGCGAGGTTCGACGACGTCGTCGGTCCGAGTGGCCATGGCTGGATGTGGTCGAGGTCGCAGGTCCTCGCGGACTTGCCGCAGCCGGGGAACACGCAGGTGGGGCAGGTCAGGATGACCTGCTCACGCATCCGTGCGGTGGGCGCGTAGGAATCGGCGGTCAGCTCCACGGCCAGGTCGAGGACCGGGCGGATGCTGACGCGGGTGTTGCCCTTCTGGCACCACTCCGCGAGCTGCTCGACGGTGATCGTCGAGCCGGTCGACGAGGCACCCTCGACACCGACGATGCCGTGCGGGGCGCGGGTGTCGTGGTGGGTGTAGATCACCAGCTCCCGCTCACCGGAGCCGTCAGCGAACAGCCCGAGCGCCATGGCGCGACGCGCATCGAGGTCCAGGGTGGGGTGCTCGTCGAGGAGGGCGTGAGCCTTCGCCTTGATCGCGGCTTCCAGGGCGAGCGCGTCGTCGAGGTCGAGGAGTCCTTCGATCGGGACGTAGCCGTGGTTGTGCTTGGCGTCGTCGAGCCCGACCCGCAGGAAGGGGCCAGTGCTCGCGCGCTCGTCTTCCTCGTTGTCGGCGTCGGCCTCCTTGGCCGCGGCGTTGGCAACGCGTTCGATCTCGGCGAACGAGCAGGTGTGCGCGATGGGCGCCAGGATCGTGTCGACCTGCGCGGCTGCCTGGGGTGGCAGCGCGATGGTGTGCTCGGCGACCCGGCGGGCCTTCCACACCTGCACCTCACCGGCCATGACGCGGTCCCACAGACGAGGGAGGCGGTGCTTGGTCTCGATCGCGGATCCGATGAGCTTGCGCCCACCGGTCGAGGTCGTGCCGACGGCGACCGCGAACTCGGTGATCGCGAACTCCGACACCGTCGGTGCGCCGTACCCCGCGACCTCGAGCGGTCGGTCGCCGAACAGCACGTTCGCCTCGAACAGGGGGTGGTCGGCGAGAGCAGGGGCGTCGTCGCCGGGGTGCGCTTCGCCCCATGCGGCGGCGAGCTCGAACTCGTGGGCTTCGGCGAGGACCTTCGCGCGGTGGGTGACCTCGGTGGCAGCCAGCAGCGCCTCGTCGCGGGACCGAGGTCCGGCTTCGAGAGTGCTGCGGCGCTTCCGAGTGGGCATATGGCACACTATCACGATTCGAACGTATGTTCTACTCCATTTCGACCTCGCGCAGTTGCCTGTGGAGCGAGTCGTCGGCAGCGCAGCGCGTTATCAACGGCATGAGCGGATGCTTGGGTTGCTCTTGAGCGGCGTGCGCCATCATTGCTCGGTGACGACGACACCGACGCTGGATGAGCTGATCACCCTGCTCGTCCGCGGCGCATCAGAGGAGCTCTGCTTCTCAGGCGTTAACCACGAACTCCGGGAGGACGGCACGTGGCGAAGGTCGCGAGTCTGGCGTCAGAACAGGTTGGCCAGGATCGAGGACCTGTCCGGAGACAGCACCCTGATCGCCGGCGACCGAACCTATTGGCGCAAGTGGCCGTCAGACCCGACGTTCGTGGCGCTTGAGCGGCCCGCTGACCACGACACGTTCGACCTCGGCTCCTGGACGATGCTCGACCCCGACGAATATTGGCGAGACTGGTTGACCCAGGATGCCGAGGCCGTCCTGACTTCTCTGCGTCAGGTGACCTACGAGGGCCGTGACGCCCTGCAGTTCGTGGCGCCCGAGGTCAAAGGCGGTATGCCCACATTGACCGTTGATGTCGAGCTCGGCCTTGAAGTACGAGCCAAGCGGGCCGACGTCGGCGTGTTCCACTGCTGGACCGATCTCCGCACCGACGAGTCGATGAACGACGACCTCTTCCTGCATACGGCGCCGTTGTCCAGCAACCTGGGCTCCTGAGCAGGCGCCTCAGCACGTCGCGCTCATCGGCACGACCGAGCGCACGCCACGCGGAAGAAGCAGATGGTCAGGGCTCCGGCTCCCAGCGCATGAACACCCAGTGCTCACCGGGCAGCAGGTCGCGGGTCGCGTTGGGGACCGCTCTGAACCTCACAGACACGCCGGGAGGAAAGTCGGCGATGCAGTAGGTCTCGGCCGAGGACACGCACTCCGCCTGCACCTCGCCGACCTCGCCCTCGTACAGGAACCGGGCCTCGACGGCTCCTTGCTCCGAGGAGCCTTGGTGCGACACGGCCACCGCCCGAAGGTCGCTGGTGACCTGCTCCCACAGAGCCCGCATCATCGACAACATCACGTCGGTACTCATGTCGGCCACGGACGGAGTATCGCCCGCTCATCGGCCATGTGAGTGCGTCTTCGCTCGTTGCAGAAGCGGCAGCGGACGCGCTCACGGCAGCTGCGGCTGTCGGTGCGGTGCGCAGGAGTCCGCCGTACTTCTGCGGCGGTGACCACGACGGTCGACCCGAGCGGACCGCCAAGCCGACCGGGGCTGGAAATCGCCCGTGGTGCCACAGCGGGCGGTGACCACCCTTTCCGTCTGTCGCGTCGCCGACAGCGATCACAGCGCGCCGCGGCGCTGGCGACACCGAGCGATCAGTGAGCGACGGCGGCCTTCTTGCGGCGCGGGATGACGTGCAGGACGCCGAGGACCACGGCGCCGACGACCAGGCCGAAGACGGCCGAGAGCAGCGTGTTGGTGAGCCAGCCGGCGATGCTGCCGAGGGTGCCGCCGACGGCGTGGTGGACCTCGTGCTCGAGGTGGTGGACGAGGTCGTACGGCGCGTGCCAGCCGAGGTCGTCGAGCCCGACGATCTCGATGTGGCCACCGACCCAGAGCATGGCGGCGATCCCGACGACGGAGATCGTGGAGAGGAGCTTGGGAGTGCCGACGAGGAGGCCGTGGCCGATCTTGCCGGCGAAGCCCGTCGAGCGCTCGGTGAGGGCGAGCCCGATGTCGTCGAGCTTCACGATGATCGCGACCACGCCGTACACCGCGACGGTGATCGCGATCGCGACGACGACGAGGATCAGCAGCCGGTTGAGGAACGGCTCGTCGGCCACCTCGTTGAGCGCGATCACCATGATCTCGGCGGACAGGATCAGGTCGGTGCGGATGGCGCCCGAGACCATGGCCTTCTCGGCGTCCGCGCCGACGACGCCCGCCGGCACGGCCTCGTGCTCGTGGCCGCGCAGCCGGCCCCAGACCTTCTCGAAGCCCTCGTAGCACAGGTAGGCGCCACCGACCATCAGGATCGGCGTCAGCAGCCCGGGCAGGAACTGGCTGAGCAGCAGCGCGATCGGCAGGATGATCACGAGCTTGTTGCGCAGCGAGCCGATGGTGATCCGCTTGATCATCGGGAGCTCGCGGTCGGCGGTCACACCGTGGACGTACTGCGGGGTCACCGCCGTGTCGTCGACGACCACACCGGCGGCCTTGGTGGTCGCCCGCCCGGCGGCCGCACCGACGTCGTCGACCGACGCGGCGGCCATCTTGGCGAGGGCGGCCACGTCGTCGAGCAGTGCGAAGAGCCCTCCAGCCATGCGGGAACGCTAGCGGACGGCCGTTGGCTCCCCGACCTCGGAGGCCGCGCGGTGGTGCAAACCGGCGTCCACGCCGGCCTCGATCTCGGCCTGTACGTCGGGCTGGACCTGATCCTTCGCGACCGTGAGGTCGACGGCGTGCTTGGCGTGGCGCTCGGCGTACCCGAGCGGGTCGACCAGGTGGGTGAGGCGCGACGACACCGGGTGCCAGGCCAGCGCCAGCGCCAGCAGCACGGCGGCGAGCGTGGTGACGCCGAACGCGATCACCGCGTGGTCGTCGGCCCAGTCGCCCCAGCCCGCGTAGCCGGCGCCCTTCACCACGAAACCGTGGAAGAGGTAGACCACCAGGGTCGCGGCGCCCATCCGGGCGAACCAGCCGCCGACGCGTGGCACCAGGGCGAAGAACGCCCAGGCGCCGAGGGTCCCGATCGCGAGCACGAGCAACCGCGTGAGCAGCGCGCGGAGGTCGTCGGCGTACCCCATCTCGTCGTAGCGCGAGCGGTAGTAGAGCCACTCGGTGCTCGCCCAGACGTCGGTCCAGGTCGTGAGGATCCAGATGCCGACGAGGACCCCGACCGCGGCGACCTGGGACGGCCTGCGACGCAGCAGCTCGAGCCGCTCGGGCGTCGCCTTGAGACCCATCACGAAGAACGGCAGCAGGCCGAGGACGCGGGCGATGTCGAGCGTGTTGCCGGCGTACATCCCTGCGACCACGCTGACCACGACGGCGACGACGAGGCCGCCCCACATCGGGCGGAAGATCGGGGTGAGCAGCCGCCAGAAGAACATCGCCGCGAGGTACCACATGGGCCAGTGGGGGTCCTGGAAGAGGTTCTTCATCTCCTCGCCGCCCACGTAGACCCGGAACAGCGCGAGCGCGCACTCGAACATGACGTACGGCACGACCACCGTGCGGACGAGCTGCCAGAGCCGCACCTTGCTGTAGACGAACGTGCGGGACAGGTAGCCGGTCACGAAGACGAACGCCGGCACGTGCCAGGCGTAGAGGAAGTCGTAGAAGTGGTCGGTGACCGCGTTGTGCGGCAGCAGCGTCCACGAGTGGCCGACGACGACGAGCGTCACCAGGATCATCTTGGCGTTGTCGAACCAGGGGTCGCGAGCAGCAGGGCGCGCGGTCTGCGCGGGCGTCGAGGTCTCAGTCGGCACCCTTCGGGTCTACCCGGTGTTGCGGCCGATCAGTCCTCGACGAAGCCGATTCTCAGGTACTCCGCAGCGTACGTACCGCTGAGCAACAGGGACGCGTAGCGGGCGACCTCGGTCGGCGCCTCGGTCGTCACGATCTCGACCCGCACCCGCCGGTCGGCGGCGGCGGCCAGCAGCCTGCCCCGCTGCTCCCGCACGACCGCGTCCTCCGCACCGTCGTCCAGGACCAGCAGCATCGGCCGCCGCTCCCCCGTGTCGTCGGCGAAGGGGTCGTCGAAGACGTCCCGCTGACGGGCGGCCTCGATCACCGGCAGCAGGTGCTCGGCGTCACCGGCCAGGGCGGTCCGGCCGGTCGCGCGGCGGATGGACTCCGCGACGCGGCGGGCGGCCCGCGCGGCGAGCACCGAGCCGCCCCAGACGACCGGGTTGGTGTCGGCGAGCGCGATCGCCAGCATCTTGGCGGGGTTGACCGCCAGGTCGCGGTGCGGCGAGCAGGAGATCGCGACGGCGTCGAGCGCCTCCGCGACCTGCTCCGCGTCGGCCCGGGGACCCAGCGAGACCCGCTCCAGGTAGTCGAGCACCACCACGGCCGTGGCGAGCTGGTCGCGCGTGGTCGTCGGCAGGATCGTGCTCCAGCGGCCGGCGGCGTGGTCGGCGACCAGCGAGGTGGGTGGGCAGGCGACCACGAGCTGGCAGCCTCGGCGTACGGCCTCCGCGACGGCCGACGCGGTGCCGGGGTCGGAGCCGTCGGGGGCCAGGACCACGACGAGGTCGAGGCTCCCGGCCCAGCCCGGCAGCGCGGGCGCCGGCCAGGCCACGAACGGCACCGGGCACCAGGGCTCGAGCACGGCGCGCAGCAGCCGGGAGTCGGGGCCGGCGGCGATCACGGCGCGGGGACGGGAGAGGTCCTGGGCCCGGGCCACGGCGTCGGCGGTGGCCCCCGCGGCCTCACCGGAGGTACGGCGCACCCGCGCGCCCGACTCGGCCAGCGCGCGCAGCGCGAGGTCGCTGCCCGCCAGCGCGGTCTCGTCGTCGAGCCGGGACTCGTCGAACCAGGTCACCATCAGGACGGCTTGCGGGCCTCGTCGACGAGCAGCACCGGGATGCCGTCGCGCACCGGGTAGGCCAGCCCGCAGCCCTGGCAGACGAGCTCCTCGCCCACCACCGCGAGGTCGGCCCGGCACGCCGGGCAGACGATGATCTCGAGCAGGGCGGGGTCGAGCTCGGTCATCGGGCACTCCTGATCTGGGCGAGCACGGTGTCGCGCACCCGCTCCATGGTCTCCTGGTCGCGGCCCTCGGCGTTGAGGCGGAGCAGCGGCTCGGTGTTGGACGGCCGGACGTTGAAGGCCCAGTCGGCGTGGCTGACGGTGAGACCGTCCAGGCGGTCGGTGGTGACGCCCTCCTGCGCGGCGTACGTCGCCTCGATCTCGGCCGTGACCGCGACCTGGTCGGCGACCTCGGAGTTGATCTCGCCGCTGAGCACGTAGCGGTCGAACTCCGCCAGCAGCTCGGACAGCGTGCGCTCGGTCTCGGCGAGCGCGGCCAGCGTGTGCAGCGCGGCGAGCATGCCGGAGTCGGCGCGCCAGAAGTCGCGGAAGTAGAAGTGCCCGCTGTGCTCGCCGCCGAAGATCGCGCCCGTCTCGGCCATGGTGGCCTTGATGTACGAGTGGCCGACGCGGGTGCGCACCGGCTTGCCGCCCAGCTCGATCACGATCTCGGGCACGGACCGGCTGGTGATCAGGTTGTGGATCACGGTCGCACCCGGCTCCTTGGCCAGCTCGCGAGAGGCGATCAGCGCGGTGAGCGTCGACGGGGAGACGGCCTCCCCGCGCTCGTCGACGATGAAGCACCGGTCGGCGTCGCCGTCGAAGGCGAGCCCGATGTCGGCGCCCTCGGCGATCACCCGCTTCTGGAGGTCGACCAGGTTGGCCGGCTCGATCGGGTTGGCCTCGTGGTTCGGGAAGCTGCCGTCGAGCTCGAAGTACATCGGGACCAGGTCCACCTGGTCACCCAGCCGCGCGAAGACGGCGGGTGCGGTGTGTCCGGCCATCCCGTTGCCCGCGTCGGCGACGACCTTGAGCCGGCGGCCGACGACCGGGGCCAGGCTGAGCAGGTGCGCGGCGTACGCCTCGAGGACGTCGTGCTCGGAGATCGAGCCGGTGGGGCCGGCGACCGGACGGGGCTCGGCCACCAGGTCGCGGATCTCGGCGAGCCCGGTCTCCATGCCCACCGGCGTCGCGAAGGCCCGGCACATCTTGATGCCGTTGTACTGCGCCGGGTTGTGGCTCGCGGTGAACATGGCGCCCGGGTGCCCGAGGTGTCCCGACGCGAAGTAGAGCTGGTCGGTCGAGGCCAACCCGATCATCACGACGTCGGCGCCGGCCTCCGTGGCGCCCTCCGCGAAGGCGCCGGCCATGCCGGGCGAGCTCGGCCTCATGTCGTGGCCGACGACGACCGTCGCCGCCCCCACGACCTGGGCGAAGGCCCGGCCGGTCGCACGGGCGAGCCGCTCGTCGATCTGGTCGGGGACGGTGCCGCGGACGTCGTACGCCTTGAAGACGGCGTCGAGGTTCGCGGGGTCGAGGGTGTCGGCCATGCCCCGAAGCCTAGTGGGGACTGGTGATCACTCGCTGCTCAGGACCCGCAGGTGTCCACGCCTGGTGGTCTCGCGGCCGGTCTCCTCCGCAGGAGCGACCCGCAGCGGCGCGACCGGACGGCCCGCCTCACGTACGGCGTCGGCCAGCGCGAGCAGGTCGTCGCTGGTCGGACCCTCCGACGCCGGGTCGCGCGCCAGCCGGAGCACGTCCCAGCCGCGCGGTGCCGAGAGACGCTCGCTGTGCTCCTCGCAGAGGTCGTAGGCGTGCGGCTCGGCGTACGTCGACAGCGGGCCGAGGACCGCCGTCTGGTCCGCGTAGACGTACGTCAACGTCGTGACCGCGGGTCGACCGCAGGCCGTGCGCGAACAGCGGCGGGCAGGACTCACGTCGCAGACGGTACCTCCGAACCCCGACGGTGCGGATTAGGCTCGCGGCGTGGATGAGGCGGGTACGTCGAGTGGGCCGGGTCGCCGGCGCATCAGGGACCGGCGCGGTCGAGGCATGCGCGGGCCGGCGGTCGCACCGGCCGTCCCGGGTCGGCCCGAGCTGCCGACCGGTCGCGAGCGGTTCGACGACCTCGCGCTCGGCATCGTCATGGAGGTCGACCAGCGCTGGCAGGACCGGCTCGGCCTGGTCGAGTACGCCGTGGAGGACACCCCTCAGATCCCGGACGACTGGACCTCGGGCACGGTGCCGCTGTCGTCGCTGGTGCGCGGCAGCGGCGCGACGCCGACCCGGCTGGTCCTCTTCCGACGCCCGATCGAGCACCGCTGCGAGAGCCGTGCCGACCTCGAGGCCCTGGTGCTGACCGTGGTGGTCGAGCAGGTCGCCGAGCTGCTCGGCATCGACGCCGAGGACGTCGACCCGCGCTACGAGGGCGGCCTGTAGCTAGGACAGTCCGGGGCGCACGTGCGGCACCAGACCGTTGCGCACCGGGACGGTGAGCGGCAGCACCGACGTACCGACCGACGAGCTCGTCACGACGGAGCCGGTCACCGACGTACGCGCCGGCACCACCCGGAGCATCCGGGTCGCGGCCGGCAGCCGCACCACGGCCCCGCGGTCGGGGACGACCTCCGCGGTCGTCTCCTTGAGCGTGGACCCGTCGGCGGCGAGCGCCGTCACCGTCACGGTGCCGGCGGTGGTGGCGTCCGCGAGCACGACCTGGCGCGTGGTCGCGCGTCGACCCCGTGGCAGCTCGGGCAGCAGCACGGTCGACGCGGTGGCGAGCGGTGCGCCCGCCGTCGCGGCCGACAGGTCGCCGCGCACCATCGAGCGGGCCGACGCGGTGACCGGACCGGTCGAGACGACCGAGAGCCCGAGTGCTCCCTCGGCGACCGCCTGGTCGACGACCGCGGTGACGGGGACCCGGACCACGCTGCGGGGCGGCACCCGGATCTCGTCCACGCCGTCCGGGGCGAAGACGGACTCGGTGTCGATGATCCGCAGCTCGGCGCGGACCTCGTCGTCGCCGGGGTTGGCGATCGTCAGGGTGCGACGCCCGGAGCCGGGCGCGAGGCCGAGCAGCACGTTGTGGGTGGACGGCTCGGTCTGGCCGGGGAGCCAGTCCTGCGAGGCCGGTGCGGAGCCGATCCGGTCGTAGCGGTCGAGCAGCGACGCGCCGATCCGGCCTCGAGCGGTGACCACCTCGAGCGTGAGCTCGTCGGTGCGCGGCACCAGCGCACTGAGGTCGAGCCGCACCGTGCTGCCCCCGGGCACGGACACGCCGCGCAGCCGGGGCGCGTCGACGACGCCGTCGCGGCCGAGCACGGTGACGTCGGCGACGGCGGTGCCGGAGTCGGGGTTGGTGAGCTCGAGGACCGACCGGTGACTGGCGCCCGCACCGACGCCGGTGAACCAGCGGTCGGCGCTCGGCGGCAGACAGCTGGTGGCGGCCTGCTCGTCGCCACCGCCACGACCGGCCACCAGGCCCGGCGCGGCGTCGTCGGTGCCGGAGACCGCGAGCCCCTGACCGTCGTCGACGGAGGTGATCCGGCCGGACACCAGGTCGGCGTCCTTCGCCTTGTCACCGAGTCCGACCCGGACCTGGCCGTCCACGCCGTCCGACGCCGTGGTGAGGTCCACCGCGGGCGCGCCCGAGAGGCCGGCCGGGCAGATCAGCGTCGCCGAGGTCAGCGTCGTGCGCGTCGGGGGGTACGTCGGGGCCGAGCCCGCGTCCTGCTGGACCAGCAGCAGCACGGCCACGCTCAGCGCCGGCAGGACGACCGCGAGCACGGTCGTCAGGTTGACGCGGCTGCGCCTGGCCGCCGTACGACGGCCGGCGCGCTGGGGGGTGGGCTGGGAGTGGCTCATGGCCTCGACCGCCTCGGGTTCGTCGTCGGCAGGCAGAGGACGGCGACCACGACCACGCCGACTCCCTGGACGACGAGCAGCAGGATGCGCAGCCAGGAGGCCGGTCCCTGGAGGAGGCCGGCGTCCAGGGGCCGGTCGACCTGCCAGGCGCGGGTGGTCCGGTCCTCGGCACTCGCCTGCACCAGTCCCGTGGTGGCGTCGAGCACGGCGGCCACGTCACCATCGGCGGGCGAGGGCAGGACGACGTACTCGATCCCGCTCGAGCCGAGGGCGTCGACGGTGGCGGTCGTCGGGCGGGAGACCAGGGCCTGGACGTCCGCGCTGAACCCGTCGTCCTCCGAGGTCGTGTTGATGACCTCGTCCTCGCCGAGCGTGACGCCGTCGCCGCGCCGGATCGAGTAGGTGAGACCGTCCTCGACGCTGCCGCGGATCACCAGGATCCCGTGCGCGGGACCCTCCTCCGAGCTCTGGACCATGTAGACCGGGATGTCGGTGTCGATGCCGTCGGCGATCGCCGGGTCGGAGCCGAGCCACCACGCGAACCCGCCGATCGGCACCGCCGCTGCCATGACGACGAGGGCGCCGGCGACCACCCGGCGCCACGGCACCTGCTCGGTGCTCAGCCCGACGGCGCCGATCGCGGCCGCGACCACGAGCGCGCCCTGCAGCACGACGACGAGCACGCCGAGGCCGGCGTCGACCGAGGTGGCAGCGAGGTCGAAGGTCACCGTGCCGAGCAGCGCGGCGAGGACGCCGGTCACCAGGGCGACCACCCAGCACACCAGCACCGGGATCCGGGTGGCGCGCGGGAGCAGCGCGAGGACGGCGAGGGCGACGACCACGATGCCCAGCCACCACGGGGCACCCAGGCCCTCGAGCCGTCCGCTCAGGAGGTCGAGGGTGTCGGCCGTGGGGGTGGGCAGCCGGCCGGTGTCGAGCAGCAGGCCCTCGGCGGCGGAGCGCTGGACCGCCGGGATCCACCACGGGGACAGGAGCAGGGGCACGATCCCGATCGCGGCGGCGGGCGGGCCCCACACCGAGCGGTCCCGCACCGCGCCGCGCACCACGAGGGCGGCGGCGGCGAGGACGACGAGCACCAGGACCGCAGCCAGCAGCCACAGGACCGGGGCGAACGCCGACGCGATCGCCAGCAGCAGACCGACGCGCCACGCGGCCCGCCAGCGACGATCGGCCGCGGGGTCGGCGAAGCCGAGCGCGGCGTGCGCCAGCCACGGCAGCAGCGAGGCGACGACGACCAGGCCCAGCCGACCGTCCCCCCACGCACCGCACACGACCGGCACCAGGCTCCACGTCGTGGCGCCCCACAGCAGGATCCAGCGGGACGCGCCCGTGAACACGACCAGCCGTCCGACGACCCGCAGGAACCGCCACGCGCCCCACAGGGAGAAGGGCACAGCCGCCACGAACAGCACCGACACGGCCGCAGTCGGGCTGCCGCCGAGCACGGTCGCGAGCAGCGCCATCGGGAGGACGTACGCCGGGGCCGGCACGGCCGTGCCGGTGCCGAGCGGGTGCCAGGTCTCGACCTGGAGCCGCCACCAGTCGCTCGCACCGGCCGGGACCGGGGAGAGACCACCGCCGGCGATCGAGCCGAACGCCGTACGCGCGGCGACGAGCGCGACCAGGACCACGAGCGCGGTGACCAGCGCGACCGGGTTGGTGAGGAAGCGGACCACGATGCCGGTGTCGGCCGCGATCATGTCGTCGTCGTCCTGGCTCGGTCGCTGGGCGTAGCTCGCGGGCGCATGCTCCGCCGCTGCCGCGCGCCGGCGCTCGGCGACGTCCTGGGCCTGGTTGGTGGCCGCGGCGACCAGGTCGCCGAGGAAGTCCAACCCGTGCCGGTAGGGCACCCACCACGGGGAGAGCAGCGGCCGGGCGCGGTCGAGGTCGGCGCGGGGCTGCTCCCGTCGCGCCTGGCGGGCGGCGCGGACCTGGCCGGGATGCGTGTAGAGCGAGAGCAGCGCGGCGAGCTCGTCGAGCGCCTCCCCCACCGACCTGACCACCAGGAAGCCGAGCATGCGCAGCAGGGTCCCGAAGGCCAGCCGCACCGTCAGCCAGGGCAGCGCGCGCCCGGGGGCGTTGGCGAGCAGCGTGTAGAGGGCGGCGCGGCGCTCCTGGTAGTGCGTGTGCCGACCCGTCAGGGAGGTACGGCGTACGCCGCGGTGCGCCGCCTCGGCGTGGAAGACGACGGCGTCCGGGACGACCAGCGTGGTGTGCCCGGCCGCCGCGGCCCGCCAGCCGAAGTCGATGTCGTTGCCGAAGATCGGGAGCTGGGGGTCGAAGCCGGCGAGCGCCTCGACGACCGTGCGGCGGACGAGCATGCCGGCGGTGTTGACGGCGAGCACCCGGCGGACCTCGTCGTGCTGGCCCTGGTCGTACTCGCCGCGCTCCAGCCCGGTCTCGCGCCGACCGGTGCCGCTGATCGTGACGCCGAGCTCGAGCAGGCGCTTCAGCGAGGGCCACTCGCGCAGCTTGGGGCCGAGGATGTCGGCGTCCGGGTCGGCCTCCGCCGCGGCGAGCAGCGCGGCCAGCGCCCCGGGGTCCGGGTTGGCGTCGTCGTGGAGGATCCAGACCCACTCCGGGGCCTCGCCGCGCTCACGCAGCCGCGCGAGCCCGAGGTCGACGGCGGCGGGGAACGAGGTGGACCCGGGCGCACGGAGCACGTCTCCGAAGGCCTCCTGGAGGAGGCCGGCGCTGTCGTCCTTGCTGCCGGTGTCGACGGCGACGACGGCGGCGAGTGGGGCGCGCTGCGCCCGGACGCCGTCGATGACGGCGGGGAGCCAGCGTCCGCCGTCATGGCTGACGAGCAGAGCAGCGACGGAGGGAACCACGATCCCGAACCCTAACCGGGAGGTGATCGCCTCCCCGATTCGGCGGTGGTGCCCTCCGTCATCGCTGGGCCTGTGGCCGGTGCTAGACCGCGCGCTTCTTCAGCTTGCGGCGCTCGCGCTCGGACAGACCGCCCCAGATGCCGAAGCGCTCGTCGTTCATCAGCGCGGACTCGAGGCAGTCGTCGCGCACCTCACACGTGAGGCACACCTTCTTGGCCTCCCTCGTGGAGCCTCCCTTTTCGGGGAAGAACGCCTCGGGGTCGGTCTGTGCGCACAGCGCACGGTCCTGCCATCCCGCTTCCTCGGCGTCCACGTCGAGGAGAAAAAGTTCTCTCACGTCACTCGCCCTTTCGACCCGGTACTGCTCCCACATCCGCGTTCGGCGGTGACATCCGGCGCCGGGGAAAATCGGCACCGGGTCCACCGCCTGGAAAACGTGAACGACACTGTGGGAATTACATGCCTGTCGTACCCCGAAAGTCAACCCCGGATCTGCTATGGCGCCCCGCTCGATCCGCGTCCACCACTCGTGCGGCAAGGTATCCGCATGCAGAACATCACGGTGCTGTCGGGGGGCATGGGCGGCGCGCGCTTCCTCCAGGGTCTCCTCCAGGGCATCGCCGGGGGCCGCCTCCCCGGCGTCGCGGCGGACGCGCGGGTGACCGTCGTCGCCAACACGGCCGACGACATCTGGGTCCACGGGCTCAAGGTCTGCCCGGACCTCGACACCGTCATGTACACCCTCGGCGACGGGATCGACCCCGAGCGCGGGTGGGGTCGGCGCGAGGAGACCTGGAGCACCAAGGACGAGCTCGCGGCGTACGGCGTGGAGCCGACCTGGTTCGGCCTCGGCGACCGCGACATCGCGACCCACCTGGTCCGCACCCAGATGCTCGACGCGGGCTACCCGCTCTCCGAGGTGACGGCCGCCCTGTGCCGTCGCTGGCTCACCCCGACGTACGGCGAGCGCGTGCGGCTGCTGCCGATGACCGACGACCGGGTCGAGACGCACGTCGCGATCGCCGACGCCGACGCGCCGAGCGGCCGCCGGGTGATCCACTTCCAGGAGTACTGGGTGCGGCTGCGGGCGTCCGTGCCCGCCGAGCTCGTGGTCGTCGTCGGGCTGGAGGACTCCTCCCCCGGTCCGGGCGTCATCGACGCCATCACCGACGCCGACCTGGTCCTGCTCCCCCCGTCGAACCCGGTCGTGTCCGTCGGGACCATCCTGGGCGTGCCGCGGGTGCGCGAGGCCCTCGTCGCGACCACCGCGCCGGTCGTCGGGCTCTCCCCCATCGTCGGCGGCACGCACGTGCGCGGCATGGCCGAGCAGATGCTGACGTCGATCGGCGTCGAGGTCACCGCCGCCGGGGTCGGGCTCCACTACGGGTCCCGGGCGCACGGCGGGGTCCTGGACGGCTGGCTGGTCGACACGGTCGACGCCGCACAGGTCGAGCAGGTCGAGGCGGCGGGACTCCCCTGCCGCGCCGTACCTCTGATGATGACCGACGCGGACGCCACCGCGGCGATGGCAGCCGCGGCGGTGGAGCTGGTCGCGCCGTGAGTCGGCTCGAGATCACCGCACCCGACGGGGCCCCCGAGGTCGAGCCCGGCGACGACCTGGTGGCGATCGTGCTGCTGATGGCCTCCCTCGCCGACGGCGACGTCCTCGTCGTGACGAGCAAGGTGGTGAGCAAGGCCGAGGGCCGCCTGCGGACCGGCACCCGCGAGGAGGCGCTCCCCGGCGAGACCGCCCGGGTGGTCGCCCGCCGCGGCGAGACCATGATCGTGCGCAACCACCTCGGGCTGACCATGGCCGCGGCCGGCATCGACAACTCCAACGTCCCGCAGGGTCAGATCGTGCTCCTGCCCGAGGACCCGGACGCCTCGGCGCGCGGGCTGCGCGACGGACTGCTCGACCGCACCGGCGTCAACGTCGGGGTCGTCGTCAGCGACACCGCCGGGCGGGCCTGGCGGGAGGGCCAGACCGACATCGCGATCGGTGCGGCCGGCATCGTCGTCGCGGAGGACTTCGCCGGGCGCCGCGACGGCTACGGCAACGAGCTGGCGGTCACCCTGCCGGCCGTCGCCGACGAGCTCGCCGGCGCCGCCGAGCTCGCCACCGGCAAGCTCGGCGGGCGCCCGTTCGCCGTCGTCCGCGGCCGCGCCGACCTGGTGCTGCCCCGCGGCGAGCACGGCCGGGGCGCGGCGGCCCTGGTCCGTCCCGACGGCGCCGACCTGTTCGGGTACGGCGCCCGCGAGGCGGTCGTCCGCGCCCTCCGGGCCGAGGTCGCCGACCAGCGGCCGTTCGGCGCACCGGCGTCGCCGACCGAGCTGTCCGCCGCGGTCCGCGACGTCGTCGGCCTGGTGCCGTCCCACACGGGAGCCGCCGACGGCGCGCTGCTCGTCACCTGCCCGCGCGGCCTGATGCGGGCGCTGACCGCCCTGACCTTCGCGCACGGGTGGATGGTGCACACGACGGACCACCCCAACGAAGTGCGGTTGCGTCCTTCGTCTGGGTGACGCCCCCGTAGACTCTGCCCTCGACCGAGCCCAACGCGATCGCATCGCCCCGCACGACCGAGGAACACGACGTGGCCAAGCCCGCCAAGACCGACCGCAAGGCGGTCATCGAAGAGATGCGCAAGAAGCAGAAGAGCGCCGACCGCCGGCGCGGGACCGTGATCGTCGCGGTGTGCGTCCTCGTCGGCCTCGGCATCATCGCCGCCGCCGTCGTACCGATCCTGCTGAACAAGCACGAGGACTCGAAGCTCGACAACGTGGCCCTCGACAAGCTCGGCTCGGCCGCCTCGGTCTGCCAGAAGACGACCACCCAGAAGGCGGACGGCAACCAGAACCACGTGCCGGTCGACACGCCGGTCACCTACACCACCGCCCCGCCGGCGTTCGGCGCGCACTGGAACCAGGCCGGCCTCGCTCCGGCCTCGTTCAGCAAGAAGTTCTACACGGCCGACGAGCGCCCGCCGCTCGAGGCGCTCGTGCACAACCTCGAGCACGGCTACACGATCCTCTGGTACGACCAGACCATCGCGAAGGACAGCTCGGCCGTCGACAACATCAAGGCGATCGCGCGCAAGTTCGGCGACGAGAACTACCGCGACAAGTTCATCGCTGCCCCGTGGCTGTCCAGCGACGAGGACGGCGCGAAGTTCCCCGACGGCCAGCACGTGGCCTTCACGCACTGGTCCGCCGGCGGCAACGGCGAGACCGACACGACCAAGCAGGTCGGCGCCTTCCAGTACTGCTCCGACGTCAGTGGTGCGGCCCTGAAGACGTTCATGGACACGTACCCCTACACCGACTCGCCGGAGCCCGACGCGATGTGACCGCCGGGAGGGCGTCTACGTCAGCCCCGCGCGACCGCTCTCCTTCAGCGCTGCGACGATCTGCTTGACCTCCTGCGCCCGGGCGCGGGTCGTCACGAGCAGCGCGTCGGGGGTGTCGACCACGACGACGTCGTCGAGGCCGACGACGGCGACGACCCGGCCGCTCCCCGGCACGACCAGCCCGGTGCTGTCGACGCCGAGCACGGAGGCCTCGTCGCCCAGCACCGACACCGGGACGCCGTCCCGCTCGAGCAGCGTCGCCAGGGCGTCGAAGTCGCCGATGTCCTCCCAGTGGAACGACGAGGGCACGACCGCGACCCGGCCGGCGTCGGCCGCGGGCTCGGCCACCGCGTGGTCGAGGGCGATCTTCGGCAGCCCGGGCCACAGCTCGTCGAGGCGGTCCGGGTCGGCCGCGATCGCGCGCAGGGTCTCCGCGAACTCAGGGTGCCACCGACCGAGCAGGTCGAGGAGCACGGTCGGGCGGACCACGAACATCCCGGCGTTCCAGCGGTAGCGACCGGTCTCGAGGTAGGCCTCGGCGGTCGCGACCGACGGCTTCTCGACGAACTCGGCGACCACGGCAGCGCCGGGGTGGGCGGGCAGCGGGTCACCGACGTGCACGTAGCCGAACGCGGACGACGGGAAGGTCGGCTCGATGCCGAGGGTGACGAGCCAGTCGTCGCGGGCGACGTCCACGGCACGGCGTACCGAGTCGGCGAAGAGGTCGGGATCGGCGATCACGTGGTCGGCGGCGAACGACCCCATCACCGCGTCCGGGTCGGACCGCTCGAGGAGCGCCGCGGCGAGGCCGATCGCGGCCATCGAGTCGCGGGCCGACGGCTCGGCGATCACCGCGTCCGGACCGACGTCGGAGAGCTGGCCGAGCACGGCCTCGCGGTGCGCCTGGCCGGTGATCACGACGACGCGGTCGGACGCCAGGGGCGCGAGCCGGTCGTACGTCTCCTGCAGCAGGGTGCGGCCCTCTCCGCGCAGGTCGTGCAGGAACTTGGGGGCCGAGGAGCGGGACAGCGGCCAGAGGCGGGTGCCCGCGCCACCGGCGGGGATGACGGCCCAGAAGTGGTCGATCGAAGACATGGTGGGAGCCTAGGGCCGTGACGACCTTCAACGACGTGCTGGCACGCCAGATGCGCACGGATCCGGGCAGACCGTTGGTCACGTTCTACGACGAGGCCACCGGGGAGCGGGTCGAGCTCTCCGTGACGACGTACGCCAACTGGGTCGCCAAGACCGCGTCGCTGCTCACCGAGGAGCACGACCTCGAGCGCGGTCAGCGGCTCGCGATCGACCTGCCGACCCACTGGCTCGGGACGGTCTTCCTGGGCGCGGCCTGGCTCGTCGGCCTGGCCGTCGTCGGCCCCGACGACGAGGCCGACGCGGTGGTCTGCGGCCCCGACTCCCTGGCCCGCTGGGCGGCCCGCGCCGGCGAGCTGCCGGTGCTGGCGTGCTCCCTGCGGCCGCTCGGCGTCCGCTTCGCCGACCCGGTCCCCGCCGGGGTGCACGACGTCGGCATCGACGTCTGGTCGCAACCGGACGCCTTCGTCTCCTACGACCCCCCGCAGCCGGAGGACGCCGCCACCGCGGGCGGTCTCGGTGACCGCACCCACGCCGAGCTGTGGAGAGCGGCCGCCGTCGGGAGCCTCTTGTCCGACGGCGGCCGCCTCCTCTCGGAGGCGAACCCGGCTTCCCCACCGGGACTCGCCTCCCTCACCGAGCCGCTCGCACGCGGCGGCTCGCTGGTGCTGGTCGTCCACTCCGAACCGGAGCGGCTCACGGCGACGTACGTCGCGGAGCGCGCCACGGCTCGCTTCCCTTGAGGGGCGAGCAGCACCACGTCCTCACTCGACCCGGCCGTCAGCCGGCCAGGTCGTAGACCCCCATCCCCGACGCGAGGAACCGCGGCTTCCCGAACCCGGTCGCGCTTCCCGGGATGAGGTAGAGGTAGCCGTTGCTCCGTCGTACGACGAGGTCGGCGTGGCCGGTGATCCCGATGTCGCTGATCCCGATGACCCAGTTGTACGGCTTGAGATCGAGGCTCACCGCCGCGCCCTTGGTCAGCCCACCCGGACCGTTGCCGGGGTAGAGCGTCGCCTTGCCGCCCTTGGTGAAGAGGGAGTCCGGGGCGCCGTCGGAGGTCCACCGGCCGACCGGCACCTGGGCCGAGGCGCTGATCGCGCCGTGGGCGACGTAGCTGGAGCGCAGGCCGGACATCCCGGCGCCGGGGTAGATCCGGATGGCGCCGCCGCTGGGCTGGCCCATCAGGTCCGGCCAGCCGTCGCCGGTCATGTCGCCGACCGCGGCCAGGAGGCGCACCGAGGAGAAGCCGGTGCCGATGACGGTCGGCGAGCCGAAGCGACCGGTCCCGTTGCCGCGGCGCAGCTCCAGGTCGCCGTTGCTGTTGCGGGAGATGATGTCGCCGTGGCCGTCGCGGTCCCAGTCGCCGGCGTTGAAGAGGGCGTTGGCCTTCGGGATCCGGACCCCGGTGTCGATCGGCGCCCGGGTCTCCGTGCCGCCGTAGTTGCCGAGAACGGACAGGGTGCTGCCGGAGCGGACCACGACGTCCGGGGTGCCGTCCCGGACCACCTGCGTGACCCCCACGACCGCACCCGTCTTGGCCATCGAGGTCAGCGGCCCGAGCGAGTGGCCGAAGGTGCCGTCGCCGCGGCCCGGGTAGACGTAGCCGTAGCCGGTGCTGCAGGTCCGGACGAAGAGGTCCTTCTTCCCGTCGCCGGTGAAGTCACCGAGGCCGTCCATCGACGCGAACGCCGACCAGCTGCCCGCCAGCGCGACGGGTGCACGGAACTTCCCCTTGCCGGTGCCGGCGATCAGCCAGGGCCGGCCCGCGGTGTCGCGGGCGAGCAGGTCGGCATGACCGTCGCCGGTGACGTCGCCGATGCCCGTGAGCAGGTTGTACCCGCCCCAGGTCGCGGCCAGGCGGACGGCCCGGAACGCGCCGTTGCTCTTGCGGAGCAGGACGTCGAGCTGCCCGGTCGACGGGACGCGGGCGACGAGGTCGTTGCGGCCGTCGGCGTTGACGTCCCCGACAGCGGTGACCAGGTCGTGGCCCTTGATCCGGTTGATCGGCCTCGCGATCGCCGCGCCGAAGGTGCCGGCGCTGGTGCCGGGGCGGACGCGGCCGACGCCGGTCCCGCCAGCCTGGACGACCAGGTCGGCGCGGCCGTCCCCGGTCAGGTCCGGTGAGACCACGGTCCGGTCCGTGCTGACCACGCCGTTGGCGGCGGCGACCGGAGGTGCCAGGGCGGTCAGGCCGCCCGTGGGGATGACGAAGACCCGGCCGTCGCTGGACCGTCGCGCGACGATGTCGGGGTTCGGCGTCGACGCGAGGTTGGACTCGAGCTCACGCCCGGCCCAGCCGCGTTGCGCCGCGGCGGCGAGCTTGCGGATGTCGGGGATCCGGGCGTAGAGGTACTTGCCCGGGCACGCGGTGGACGCAGCGTCCCGGTGCCCGTTGATGGCCTGGAAGACGGTCTTGCCGACCTGCTGCTTGGTCGACGAGGCGTTGACGCCGTGCAGCGACAGCTTCCACGCGAAGAGCGCGCCGTACGCCTGCACCATCGCGCTCGAGGGCTGCTTGATGTCGTAGTTGCCGATCGCCGACATCGCGAACGCGTAGTCGTTGTAGTTGAGTGTGTGGGCGCCGACGACCGGGCGGTCGATCCCGCCGTACCGGCCCTCCCAGATGCGCCCGAACCGGTCGACCAGGAAGTTGTAGCCGATGTCGGACCAGCCGCGGCTCTTGGTGTGGTACGCGTAGATGCTGCGCAGGATGCCCGGCACCTCGGCGCGGCTGTAGTCGTTGGCGTTCACCGTGTGGTGGACGAAGCCGGCGTGCACCTCGAAGTAGTGCAGCGAGCTCTTGTCCCGCATCTTCTCGTCGGCACCCCACTGGGCCCGCGAGTAGATCTTCGGCTTCGGCGTGAAGGTGGCCGCCTGGAGGGCGATCCGGTCGGAGCCGTCGTCGCCGGCGCCCGGGTCGGTCGCCAGCGAGGCGGCCTCGGCGCTCGAGCCGGTCGTCGTCGTGGGTGTCTCGGGGTCGACGCTGTCCGTGTCGAGGGCCGGGTGCTCGACGGCCGTCCTGGTCGCCTTGCCCGGGTCGATGACCGCGAGCTTCAGGTCGGGCGGCAGCTCCCCCGTCGTGGACTGCACCTGCACCTGGACGTCGTCGACGTCACCCACCAGGAGCGCGTCCGTGCCCGGGCGGGCGTGCTTCGCCTCGGCGGTCCCCGGGTCGGGGCCGTGGTCGGCGTCGTAGTCGAGGTCCATCCACTTCGACCAGGTCTGCCCGGTCCGGGTGCGCACCTGGAGCGCGATCTCGTCCTCGGGCACCTTGACGCCGTGCTCCCAGGTCACGCCGACCGCGCCGTACCCGACGACGGGCTCCGGGACGCTGGTGACCGTGTGGGCGGTCGTCTGCTCGGCCGCGACCAGGTCCGCCTTGGTGCGAGCGGTCCGGGGGGCGTTCGAGGACGCCGTCAGGTCGTACTGGGTGACGGTCGGGTCGACGACCTGGGCCGGCACCTCGGAGGCCCGGGAGGACTCCTTGACGTAGGCGCTCAGGTCGGCGGCGAGGCCGGACGAGGCGGTGGCCCCGTCGGGGCGGTCGTGCACGACGTCGAGGCTGACGACGCTCGCCGCAGGGGTGAGCACAGCGACCACGAGACCGAGCGCCAGCAGCTGCTGGCAGGCCGTGACGAACCGGATCTTGCTGGGTGGCATGAGGCATTGCTCCTGTGCGGGGGAAGTTCACACAGTGAGCAACTTTCACACCAGTCACAGGGGCAACGGAAGGGTCCGTGAGTAACTACAAGACTGTAATTTCCACTCGACACGCCGGTGGATCTCAGATTTGTCAATCAATTCCACGCTTGTAATTCGCGCGGTCGGGGACGACAAAGCTGGCTCGCGCGTCGACTTCGGGCCGTGGGTGGGCGCCGAGTCGGCGCCAGTTTTCGCCGGGACGCCTGCGGCGGTGGGAAAACTGGCGCCGACTCGGCTGCTATCTAGCTCCGCTAGATGTCAGCGCCGAGCTCTTCGTCTTCCTGCTCGAGCTCTTCCTCGGTCTCGTTGCCGCTGTCGTACTTGACGTAGCGGATGCCGGGGCCGACGGCGCCGTCGAAGCCGAGCTTGCCCTGCTCGAGGACGATCACCCGGTCGCACATCTTGCGCACCGAGGCGGCCGCGTGGCTGACGTAGATGAGGGTGCGGCCGCCGTCGCGGATCTCCTGCATCTTCTCCAAGCACTTCTCCTTGAAGGGCTTGTCCCCCACGGCGAGCACCTCGTCGGCGAGGAAGATGTCGGAGTCGACGTGGATGGCGACCGAGAAGCCGAGCCGCGAGCTCATGCCCGACGAGTAGTGGCCGACCGGCGAGTCGAGGAACTTGCCGAGGCCGGCGAACTCCGCGATGTCGTCGAACTTGCGACGGGTCTCGGCCTCGGTCATGCCGAGGACGGCCGCGTTGAGGAAGATGTTCTCCCGCCCCGTCAGCTGCGGGTGGAAGCCCGCACCGGTCGCGATCAGGCCGGCGATCCGGCCGCGCGTCTTCACGGAGCCGCCCTCGGGGCGCATGACCCCGTTGATCAGCTTCAGCAGGGTGCTCTTGCCGGAGCCGTTGAGGCCCATGAGCCCGACCGACTCGCCCTGCTCGATCGTGAACGAGACGTCGTCGACCGCCTTGAAGGAGTTGCTGATCTGCTCGCGGCGCAGCGCCGCGACGGTCATCTGCTTGAACGTGCGGTGGTAGCGCAGGGTGAAGTTTTTGGTCGCGTGGTCGACGACGACCGACTCGGTGCCGCTCATCAGAGACGCTCCGGGATCTTGTTCTCGAGGCGGGTGAACACGAGCTGTCCGATGACGAGCAGGATCACGCCGACCACCACCGCGAGCCCCGAGTACTGCCACAGGTAGTCCGGGATGTGCGTCGCCTCGGTGTGCGCCGGGTCGTCGGTGGTGCCCACCCAGAACGCCTGCTGGAAGAGCAGCACGGCGACCGCGATCGGGTTGAGCAGGTAGTACTGCGCGAACTCGCCGAACCGGTCCTGGACCAGCGTGTACGGGTAGATCATCGGCACGCCGAAGCGCACGAAGTTGGTCAGGATCTGGGCGACGTTGCCCACGTCGCGGAAGAACACGTTGGCCGCGCTGAAGAGCAGCGCCATCGCGACCCCGAGGGTCGCGATGATGACCAGCGCCGTGACCAGGGCCGCGACACCCACCAGCGTCGGCGTCCAGCCGAGCAGCACGCAGGCGACCACCATGATCACCAGCTGCGGGATCACGTGGTAGCCGGAGACGAGCATCGAGGCGACGGGGAACATCTCCCGTGGCATCGCCATCTTCTGCACGAGGCCCTTGTTGCGCACGATGGAGCGGGTCCCGGCGTTGAAGGTCTCGGTGAAGAAGTGGACGATGATGATGCCGCAGAACATGTGGATGGCGAAGTTCTGCACCGACTTGTGCAGGTTGAACAGCACGCCCATCACGACGTAGTAGATGAAGAACTGGCTGAGCGGGTTGATGTAGGACCACAGCAGGCCCAGGAACGACCCCTGGTAGCGCGCCGAGATCTCCCGGCGGACCAGCAGCTTCAGCAGGTAGCGCCGGCGGAAGACCTCGAGCAGGCCCGCGCCTGCGGCCGGCGAGACCAGCGGCGCGTCGACGTGGCGTCGAGGGCGGGCCGTCTCGACATTCGGCTCGGTGACGTCAGTCATCGGCCGCCTCGGCTTCGGTCCACGGACGGAACGTCTCCTCCCACGCCTCGGGCGACGTGATCTCCGGCAGCTTCGAGCGATACTCAGCGGCGAGCTCCGGCCACCGGCGGTAGAGCTTGAGGTGCAGGTCGGTGACCCGCTTCACCAGGTCGCGGAACAGCTCCGGGTCCCGAGTGTAGAGCGCGGCCGACGTCTGGTCGGGCATCGAGACGATCGCCGAGTCGTGCCGCGCCAGGCGGTACCACTTGGCGTCCATCGCGGCGACCTCCGCCTCGGGGAACTCCCGGGACAGCGGCCGCGGCTTGCGCAGCTGGCGCAGCGGCATCAGCCCGGCGGTGATGATCTGGGTGCGCTTGCTCGGCACCTCCAGCTCGTCGTGCGCCCGGCGCGACGGCTTCGACCTGCGCACGGGCGGGAAGGCATCCGGGTCGGAGTTGAGCTGGGCGTCGGCGTACTGCTTGCGCAGCGCGTTGACCTCGCCGAGCCGGGTCCCCAGCTGGGCGTGCAGCCCGTCGGGTCCAGCCAGGACGTCCTCCATGGCCAGCTGCCGCAGCTCGACGGTGGAGTACTGCATCGACACCAGGTGCGCGATCGTGTGGTTGAGGCTCTCGCGGATCACCCGTCCGCCGTGGGGGTACGGCGAGTGCAGCAGCGCGGCGATCAGCCGGTTGCGCTGGTGGAAGTAGGCCTGCCAGTCGAGCGCGTCGTTCTTGTCGGTCCACGGGACGTGCCAGACGGCCGCACCCGGGAACGTCACCGTCGGGTAGCCCGCGGCCTTGGCCCGGACCCCGAACTCGCTGTCGTCCCACTTGATGAAGAGCGGCAGCGAGAGCCCGACGTCCTCCAGCACCTGGCGCGGGATCAGGCACATGAACCAGCCGTTGAAGTCGACGTCCACCCGGCGGTGCAGCCAGCGCGTCGAGCGCAGGTTGCGGGCGGCGAAGTCCCACTCGGACAGCACGTGCTCGGGCGACATCCACCACCAGCGCCACGACTGGATGATCTCGCCGAAGCTGTGCAGGCGCGATCGCGAGTAGAGGCTGAACATGTGGCCGCCGACGATCGTCGGCCGGCGGGCGAGGTCGCCGAAGGTGACGGCGCGCAGGATGCCCTCGGGCTCGCAGACGACGTCGTCGTCCATGCAGAGCACGTACGTCGACACCGCGGCCTTGACGGCCTCGAGCTGGCCGCGCGCGTAGCCGCCGGAGCCGCCGAGGTTGCCCTGCTCGATGATCCGGAGCTTGCCCTGCACGGCCTTCTCGGCGGCGGGGAACTCGGTGGAGTCGACGACCTTCTGGGTGCCCTGCTCCATGACCAGGACCTCGTCGAGCAGGCTCAGGACGAGCGGGTCCTCGCCCAGCTGGCCCACGAGCTTGGCGCAGAAGTCCGGGCGGTTCATGGTCGTGATCGCGACGGTGACGGTGCCGGACTCGGCGCGGTCGGCGGGGACCTCGGCGTCCCAGGTCGCCGTCACGACGGCGTCGTCGTCACCCGCGGTCACGTCGTACCAGTACCAACCGCCGTCGGCGAAGGGCTTCAGCGGCAGCTCGAACGCGAACGCTCCGCTGGCGTCGCCGTCGGCGACCTGGGCCGACTCGACGCGCTGCGAGCGGCCGTTGGCCATGGACTTGTAGACCGTGACGCTGGCGCCCCGCCCGGTGAGCTCGACCGTGAGGCGGACGTCCTGGACGATGCTCCACCGGCGCCAGTACGACGCGGGGAAGGCGTTGAAGTAGCTGCCGAAGGACAGCCGCTCGCCCTGCTCGATGCGGATCGCGTGCCGGTCGACGATCTGGTCGGGGTGGACGGTCGTGCCGGAGCTCACGGCCTGGCGCAGCGAGGCCTTGTTGAGCTCCTTGGCGCCCTTGTCGCCGCCGACGTTGTACTTGTCCGCGTCCAGTACGGCGGGGTCGGGGTCGACGTACAGCGGGATCACGTCGAGGTCGCGGTCGGCCGGCATGATCTGGCGCTGCAGGACTCGGCGTACGGTCTGGGCGCTCATTCGTCGACCCCTCCACTCGTCAGCGGCGCCCCTTCGGCGAAGTGCGGCCGCAGCTTGTTGTCGAACATGGAGAGGGCGGAGCCGATCGCCATGTGCATGTCGAGGTACTTGTAGGTGCCGAGCCGGCCGCCGAAGAGCACCATCGGCTCGGCCTTCGCGAGCTCGCGGTACTTCAGCAGCTTGGCCCGGTCCTCTGCGGTGTTGACCGGGTAGTAGGGCTCGTCGCCCTCCTCGGCGAAGCGTGAGTACTCGTGCACCACCACGGTCTTGCCCGGCAGGTAGGTGCGCTCCGGGTGCAGGTGCTTGAACTCCAGCGTCCGGGTGTAGGGCAGGTCCTCGTCGTTGGCGTTGACCACGCCGGTGCCCTGGAAGTCGTCGACGTCGAGGGTCTCGCGCTCGAGGTCGATCGTGCGCCAGGACAGCCGCCCCTCGGAGTTGCCGAAGTACTCGTCGACCGGCCCGGTGTAGACGATCGGGACCTTGCCCTTGTAGTCGTCGACGACGTCGAAGAAGTCGGTGTCGACCCGCACCTCGATGTTGGCGTGGTCCGCCATCCGCTCGAGCCACGCGGTGTACCCGTCGACCGGGAGGCCCTCGTAGGTGTCGTTGAAGTAGCGGTTGTCGAAGGTGTAGCGCACCGGCAGCCGCGTGATGATGTCGGCCGACAGCTCCTTCGGGTCGGTCTGCCACTGCTTGGCGGTGTAGCCCTTGACGAACGCCTCGTAGAGCGGGCGGCCGATCAGGCTGATCGCCTTCTCCTCGAGGTTGGTCGCGTCCTGGGTGGCGATCTCGCTGGACTGCTCGGCGATCAGCGCGCGCGCCTCGTCGGGGGTGTGGCTCTTGCCGAAGAACTGGTTGATCAGGCCGAGGTTCATCGGGAACGAGTAGACCTGGCCCTGGTACTTCGCGAAGACCCGGTGCTGGTAGCCCGTGAAGTCGGTGAACCGGGTGACGTAGTCCCAGACCTTCTTGTTGGAGGTGTGGAAGAGGTGCGTCCCGTAGACGTGCACCTCGATGCCGGTCTCCTCGTCGAACTCGCTGTAGGCGTTGCCCCCCAGGTGGTGGCGGCGCTCGAGCACGAGGACCTTGAGGCCGAGCTCGCTGGCGCACCGCTCGGCGATGGTGAGGCCGAAGAAGCCGGAGCCGACGACGACGAGATCAGGGGCAGACACGGTTGGTCAGTCTACGGATCTGGTGGGTACGGCACGCATTCCCCGCGCGTCGCGCATGGCCCGGATCACATTGTCGGCCTCGGCCCGTCTCCCCCGCAGCGCACTGAGCAGCACGACCGTCGCGGCGATCAGCCAGGGCTTGCGGCGCACCAGCGCGTTCTCGCCGTACCGGAGGTGCACGACGAACAGGTTGCGGTACATGTAGTAGCCCTTCCACCCGCTCAGGTCGTGCTGCTGGTCGAACGGGAGCTGGCGGACCAGCACCGCGTCGCGGGCCGCCCAGATCCGGAAGCCGGCCCGTCGGGCGCGGATGGCGAAGTCCACGTCGTCGTAGAAGATGAAGTACGACGGGTCGGGCAGCCCGACCGCGTCGATCACGGTGCGCCGGATCATGAAGCCCTCGAAGGCGACGTTCTGGACCTCGACCAGCTCGGGCATCCGGTCCCGGCTGCCGTAGTCGGTCTCGACCATCCGCGTCTTGGGCCGGATCGTCAGCGGGTTGCGCAGGTCGAAGTGGGTCGCCGCCTTCTCGACGAGGTGACCGGCGGTGTCCTCCCGGACCGCCATCAGGCAGTCCCGGTCGAGCGCCATCAGCACGGTGAGGCAGTCCGGCGCCGGCACGACGTCGTCGTCCATCAGCCAGATCCGGTCGAAGCCGGCCCGGTACGCCGTCCGCACGCCCAGGTGGAAGCCGCCGGCCCCACCGAGGTTGTCCTCGGAGCGGACCACCTGGAGGCCGGGGTTGCGGGCGGCGCCGAGCACGGCCGAGGTGTGGTCGGTGCTGGCGTTGTCGACCACGATCACGCTGTCGGGCAGCCGCTCGAGCTCGCCCAGGCCGACCAGCATCCGCTCCAGGAGGTCGGCACGGTTGTAGGTGACGACGACGACGGCGACGGTCTCGTGCGTCACAGGTACCTCCGGTGCCCGGTGAAGTCGCCGCGGAGCCCGTCGTACATCGCGCGGACGCTCATCGCGAGCCGACCCGGGCTCGGGCGGGTGAACGTGTAGAACCAGGCCGTCTTGGCGACGAAGGCCAGCGCGTGCGGCCAGCCCTTGTACTCGCGGAGGTTGAGCAGGTTGTTGCGCGCCATGCAGTAGTGCTTGAGGTCGCTGGGGCTGTGGTTGTAGGTCGTGCGCCCGAACATCATCGGCGTGCCGAGGCTGCCGACCGACGGGTGCCGGACCTGCGCGTCGACCACGGTCGCGATCCGGGCGCCGGCCGCCTCGGCACGCAGGCGGTACTCGTGGTCGTCGCCCCAGATGAAGTACTCGGCACGGGGCAGGCCGATCCGCTGGACCAGCTCGCGGGTGACCAGCACCCCGTTGAACGGGATCACGATGCCGTCGATCCGCCCGGCGGTTGCCGCGCGGCGTACGTCGGCGAGCTCGTGCACGACCCGGGTGCCGCCCGGCAGCCGGATCGGGAAGACCAGCCGCTCGGGCTGCGCCTCGTCGACGACGAGCGGCCCCCAGAAGTCGAGGTCTTTCTCCTCGAGCAGCCGGGCCAGGCAGCCCGGGTCGGGCAGCCCGTCGTCGTCCATCAGCCAGACCAGGTCGGCCTCCCGCTCGACGGCCCACGCGAGGCCGTCGTGGAAGCCGCGGGCGCCGCCGCCGTTCTCGTCCAGCGTGCGGCCGAGGACGCGGTCGCCCCGGGTGGCGAGCCACTCCCCCGTGCCGTCGGTCGAGGCATTGTCGACGACCAGGACCTCGGCGAGCTCCGGGACCTGCTCGAGCCGCTCGACCAGCCCCTGGAGCAACGACAGCCGGTTGAACGTGACGACCACGGCGGTCACGCGGGCGTCGGCAGGGGGCACGCCGTACACCCTAGAGAACGACTAGCAAGCACTGCCCAGGTCGTCGGCCGAGTTGGCGGCGTACCCGGTGCTCAGCGAGCCGAGCGAGCCGCCGGTGATGGTCTCGGACTGTCCCTGCTTCGGCTTCTTCGCCTTGCTGCCGCCGGCGGACGCGGTGCCCTCGGCCCGGTCGACCGCCTGCGCGACCTTGTGCCGGATCAGCTTGATGTCGGGGTCGGCGGTGTTGATCATCGGCGGCACCAGCGACAGCGTCGAGACCTTCTGGCTGCGCGCCTTCATGGCCAGCTGCACGAAGCGTGAGAACTCGCCGGACGGGATGTTGGTCGAGACCATGGCGGAGCTCGCGTCGGCGATGTCGGCGAAGTTGCGGACCGCCGTCTGCGGGCTGATCTGCTGGAGCATCGCGCCCATCACGCACTTCTGGCGTGCCATCCGCGAGTAGTCGTCGGAGTCGTCGCGCGCCCGGGCGAACCAGAGGGTGTCGTGGCCGTCGAGCTTGCGGACGCCGGGCTTGATGTAGCCGGTGACGTCGGAGCCGAGGCCGCCGACCGGGATCGGCTGGCGCACGTTGAGCGTCACGCCGCCGACGGCGTCGACGAGGTCGCTGAAGCCGCGCAGGTTGACCATCGCCCAGTAGTTGATCTTGAGGCCGGTGATGCCCTCGATCGCCATGATCGTCGCGTCCACGCCGGGGTTGTCGGAGTCCGGGAACAGCTCGGTGTTGTCGCCGGCCCAGGTGCTCACGCCGTTGAGGTAGTCGGCGTCGAAGCCGTCGGGGAACTGCTCGCGCATCACCGACCCCTTCACGAAGGGGAAGTTCTTCATGTTGCGCGGGAGCGAGATCAGCACGGTGCGGCCGGTGTCCTCGTCGATGCTGGCGACCGTCATGGAGTCGGGCCGCAGCCCCCACCGTCCGGCGCCGGAGTCGCCGCCGAGCAGCAGCACGTTGTAGCGGCCGTCGTGGGCGCTGGTCGCCTGGCCGTCGCCGGACATCGCGAGGACGAAGTCGCGCTGGACGCCGACCATGTGCGCGCCGAAGAGCAGCGTGGCGGCGATCGAGAAGCAGAGCACGCCGTTGACGCCGATCGCGGCCCGGCGGTGCGCCATGTTGAGCGTGAGCGGCTGGCCGAGGCGCCAGGCGTCGACGAAGAGGTACGCCCAGCCGATGGCGAGCCCGGTGAGCAGCAACCGCAGCAGCAGCAGCGCGGCGGGGTCGAAGGCGAGATCGAGGTACGTCGTCGGCCGCACCAGGGCGACGACGGCGGCCGTGAGGACGGAGAGCAGCAGCACCGCCCAGATCCGCAGCGCGACGCGGCCGACCTTGCGGTTGCCGGCGACGAGCTGCGCGGAGCCCGGCAGCACGAGGGTCATCAGCATCAGGGCGACGGCCCGGCGGAACCGTACGCGGGCGGCGCGCTCACCGGGGGTGAAGCGCGAGGCTTGCGACCCGGGGGAAGGTGCGGGCGGCATCGAGATGCCTCTCTCGAGAACGTCGTGCGGGGAAGGATGGTGCCCCGTCAGTATCACCAGTCACAGGGGCAACATCCGACACGACGCGCCGGTCGAGCCCGGGACGCCAGGCCCGACCGGGTACCGTCGCCGCATGAACGAGCGTCCCCGCGGCGACGGCGAGCCCGCGGAGGGCACCCCGGAGTACCACTGGCTGTACGGCGGTGGCGCCGACCCCAGCAAGGCCCGTCCTGGTGAGCCCCGGCCCGACGAGACCCGGGTGATGCCGGCGATGTCCCGCCCCACCAGCCCGCCTCCGGCCGGCACCACCAGCCGGCCGGTCCCGCCGCAGCGCAGCGCCGGCGTACCCCCGACTCCTCCGCCGGTCGCGCCGACCCCGGCGAGCCAGCGGGCACCTCGCCGCCGCGGCCCCCGCTTCTACCTGCGCATCGTGCTGGTCCTGCTCCTGCTCTGGGTCGCCTACCTGGTCGCCGTTCCGCTGATCGCGTGGAACAAGGTCGACAAGGTCGACTTCGAGCCGAAGGGCAACCGTCCCGCCGACCAGCCGGGCACGACCTACCTCATGGTCGGCAGCGACTCCCGCGCCGGGCTGACCAAGGAGCAGCGCAAGGAGTACGCCACCGGCAACGAGTCGGGGCAGCGCACCGACACGATCATGCTGCTGCACACCGGCTCCGGACCCAACCTGCTGATGTCGATCCCGCGGGACTCGATCGTCGACATCCCCGGGCACGGCAGCGGCAAGATCAACGCCGCCTACGCGTACGGCGGGCCGAAGCTGCTGGTGCGGACCATCGAGAACGAGACCGGCATCCGAGTCGACGAGTACGCCGAGGTCGGCCTCGGCGGCGTCGTCGAAATGGTCGACGCGGTCGGCGGCATCGAGATCTGCCCGACGTTCCGGATGAAGGACCGCCTCGCGGGCCTGAACATCAAGAAGGGCTGCCAGCAGGCCGACGGCCGGGTGGCCCTGGGCTACGCACGCTCACGGCACACCGACCCCCGCTACGGCGACATCACCCGCGCCAAGCACCAGCGCGAGGTCGTCTCCGCAGTCGGCTCCGAGGTGATGTCGCCCTGGACGTTCATCAACCCGTTCCGCTACTGGGGCGTGATGATGGCGGTGCCGGACACGTTCACGTTCGGTGAGGGGATGTCGCCCTTCGGCGCGGGTCGCTGGGCGCTCGCGATGACCCGGGTCAACGGCGACAGCGGCCTGACCTGCGGGGTGCCGATCTCCGACCTCGCCGTGCACTGGGACCCGGACCGGTCGAAGCGGATGTTCGACTACATCAAGGAAGACAAGACGGACGACATCCCCAAGGGGCTCTGCACGCCGACGGGTCTCCCCAAGAGCGTGACGGGATGACGTTCGAGACCCTCCAGTGGGAGGTCGACGGCGACGGCGTCGGCACGCTGACCCTGCACCGGCCCGACCAGCTCAACGCCTTCGACCTGACGATGGCCGCCGAGCTCGAGCGGTTCTTCCGCGAGGACGCGTGGTCCGACGACGTCCGCGCCGTCGTCGTGACCGGCGCCGGCCGGGCGTTCTGCGCCGGCATGGACCTCAGCGCCGACGGCAACGTCTTCGGCCTCGACGAGTCGGTGCAGCCGAGCGTCGCGGACTTCCGGGCGGCGTACGACGAGGCGCCGTACCAGGACGGCGTCCGCGACACCGGCGGCAAGGTGACCCTCGCGATCCACGCCCTGCCCAAGCCGGTGATCGCGGCCATCAACGGGCCCGCCGTCGGCATCGGCGCCACCATGACGCTCGCGATGGACCTCCGGCTGGCGTCGACGAAGGCCCGGATCGGCTTCGTCTTCGGTCGGCTCGGCATCGTGCCGGAGGCCGCGTCGAGCTGGTTCCTGCCGCGCATCGTCGGCATCCAGCAGGCACTCGAGTGGGTCTACTCGGCCGACATCCTCACCGCCGACCAGGCCCTCGCCGGCCGGCTGGTGCGCAGCCTGCACGAGCCGGACGACCTGGTGAGGGACGCCCAGGAGCTCGCCCGGTCGTTCGTGGTCAACCGCTCCCCCGCCGCCCTCGGCCTCGCCAAGCGGCTGCTCTACCGCAACAGCGCCGTCGCCGACCCGCTGGACGCGCACCTGTCCGACTCGCTCGCGATGTACTGGCAGTCGCTCGGCGACGGCCAGGAGGGCGTCGCCGCCTTCCTCGAGAAGCGGGCGCCGTCCTTCACCGGCTCGGCCGCCGACCTGCCCGACGTCTTCTGACCGATCGTGCACCGCCTGGCGTCCGCCCGGGCCACCGCACTGCGCAGCGCGGGGGCCGCTGGCCGTGCGCATCCCGTGCCGGGTCGCGTACGTCGTGGCCGAGCCGGACCGGGCCGGGTTCGCCTACGGCACCCTGCCCGGGCACCCGGAGTCCGGCGAGGAGCGCTTCCTGCTGACCCGCCTCTCCGACGGGCGGATCACCTTCACGGTCACGGCGTTCTCCCGTCCCGCGACCCGGCTGGCCCGCGCCGGCGGCCCGCTCACCCGCAGCATCCAGGACCGCGTCAGCCGGCGCTACCTGCGCGCCGCCGATCGCTGATCCGCTTGGCCTTGCCCAGCGAGCGCTCGAGGGCGTGCGGCGCCAGCACCTCGACCCGCGCCGTGACTCCGATCCGCTGCTTGATGCGCTCCTCGAGCCGCGCACCCAGCCCCTCGTCGTACCTCTCCTCGACGGCCTCGACCTGCACGGTCAGCTCGTCGAGGCTCCCGGGTCGGGTCAGCACGCACAGGTAGTGCGGTGCCAGGCCCTCGACCGCGAGGATCTGCTCCTCGACCTGCGACGGGAAGACGTTGACGCCGCGCACGATCATCATGTCGTCGGTGCGGCCGGTGACCTTCTCCATCCGCCGGAAGGTCGGGTACGCCGTGCCCGGCAGCAGCCGGGTCAGGTCGCGGGTGCGGTAGCGGATGACCGGCATCGCCAGCTTGGTCAGCGAGGTGAAGACCAGCTCGCCGCGCTCGCCGTCCGCCACCGGCTCGAGGGTCACCGGGTCGACGACCTCGGGCAGGAAGTGGTCCTCCCAGACGTGCAGCCCGTCCTGCGTCTCCCCCGACTCCGCCGAGACGCCCGGCCCCATCACCTCGGACAGCCCGTAGAGGTCGACGGCGCGGATGCCCGAGCGCTGCTCGACGGTCCGTCGCATGTCGTCGGTCCACGGCTCGGCGCCGAAGATGCCCACCTCGAGGCTGGTGCTCCGCGGGTCGACGCCCTGGCGGTCCATCTCGTCCAGGATCGCCAGGAAGTACGACGGCGTCGACATGATCACCCGCGGTCCGAAGTCGAGGATCAGCTGGACCTGCCGCTCGGTCATCCCGCCGGCGATCGGCACGACCGTGCACCCGAGCCGCTCCGCGCCGTAGTGCGCGCCGAGCCCGCCGGTGAAGAGCCCGTAGCCGTAGGCGACGTGGACCACGTCGCCGGGCCGACCGCCCATCGCCCGGATCGAGCGGGCCATCAGCTCCGCCCAGGTGTCGATGTCGGCCTGGGTGTAGCCCACGACGGTCGGCTTGCCGGTCGTCCCGCTCGACGCATGGACCCGCACCACCTGCTCGCGCGGCACCGCGAACATGCCGAAGGGGTAGTTGGCCCGCAGGTCGGCCTTGGCGGTGAAGGGGAACCGGGCCAGGTCGGCGAGCGAGACCAGGTCGTCGGGGTGCACACCCGCCTCGTCGAAGGCGTGGCGGTAGTGCGGGACCGCGTCGTACGCCGCGCGCAGCGTCGCCTGGAGGCGCTCCAGCTGGAGTGCCTCCAGGCGATCACGGTCGTACGACGGGACCTCTCCGGTCACCCGGTCAGGCTAGACCCTGGTCAGGGCTTCAACTTCGCGGTCGCGGCGCTGGACGCGGAAACGGTCGTGTAGCCGGCTTTGGTGGCCGTCACGACGACGTGCAGCTTCTTGCCGGCCTGCGCCTTCTTGACCTTGTACGAGGTCTTGGTGGCACCGGAGATCGGCGTGCTGCCGGCGTACCACTTGTAGGTCAGCTTCACCCCGGTCTCCCACTTGACCGGCTTCACCTTGAGCGTGCGGCCGACCTTGGCCACGCCCTGGATGACCGGCTTGGGGTGGGTCGCGAGCTTGCCCTTGGCGACGGTCGCGGTCGCGAGGCTCACGGTGCTGGCCGGCGAGTAGCCGGTCTTGGTCCCGGTCACCCTGAGCGTGATCTTCGAGCCGGCGTCGGCGGCCACCAGCGGGTAGCTGCTGCCCGTCGCCCCGCTGATCGGGGTGCTGCCCCGGAGCCACTGGTAGGACAGCGTCACACCGTCGTCCCAGGTGCCGGTGACGGCCTTGAGCACCGTGCCGACCTTGGCGGCTCCCGTGATCGCCGGGGTCGGGGTGGAGACCAGGTCGCCGAGCCCGATGGTGGCCGTCAGGTCGCTGGACCGGGCGACACCGACGTACCCGGCCTTGCTGCCGGACACCCGGACCCGCAGCTGCTTGCCGAGGTCGGCCGGCGCCACGACGTACGTCGCACCGGTGGCTCCCGCGATCGCGTCCTCGCCTGCGAACCACTGGTAGGCGAGGTCCGTGCCGTCGTCCCACGCACCCGGGGCGGCCGTGAGCGTCTCCCCGACCTTCGTCACCCCGGAGATGACGGGCGTCGGCGTGCTCTCCAGCTCGCCGGCGACGACCGCGGAGGTCGCCTCGCTCGTCTTCGTGACCGGCACGTAGCCGCTCTTGCGGCCGGTCACCGACACCGTGATGACGGCGCCAAGGTCGTCGGCCGACGGGTGGTAGAAGAAGTCGGTCGCCCCCTCGATCGGCTGACCGTCGGCCGACCAGGCGTAGTCGAAGACCACCCCGTCGTCCCACGAGCCACGGTCGATGCTGAGCGTCCCGCCGACCTGCGGCGTCCCCATGACCGCCGGGGTCGGCGTCGAGGTCTGGTCACCGAGGCCGACCGCCGCCGTGGCGTTGCTCGTCCTCGACACCGGCTCGTAGCCGGTCTTCGTGCCGGTGACCCTCACGGTGATGGCGGCGTCCAGCTGGCCGAACGCCGGCTCGAACGTCTCCTCGGTCGCACCGCTGACCGGCTTGCCGTCGGCGAGCCACTGGTAGGCGAGCTCCGTGTCCGCGTCCCAGTCACCCGGGTGCGCGGTCAGGGTCGCGCCGACCTTCGGCGTACCGGTGATGGTCGGCACCGGGGTGCTCGACAGGTCACCCTGGGCGACCGGACCGGTGGCCTCGCTCGTCCTCGTGACCGGGTCGTAGCCCGTCTTGGTGCCGGTCACGGCCACGGTGACGACCGCGCCGACCTTGCCCGCACCGGGCGTGTACGTCGTGCCCGTGGCACCGTCGACGGGAGTGCCGTCGGCGAGCCACTGGTAGGTCAGCTCGACGCCGTCGTCCCAGGTGCCCGGCACCGCGGTGAGGGCGACGCCGACCTTCGGGGTGCCGGTGATGGTCGGCACCGGGGTGTCGACGAGGTCACCCTGGGCGACCGGGCTGGTGGCCTCGCTCGTCTTCGTGACCGGGTCGTAGCCCGTCTTGGTGCCGGTGACGGCCACGGTGACGACCGCGCCGACCTTGCCGGGACCGGGCGTGTACGTCGTGCCCGTGGCACCGTCGACGGGGGTGCCGTCGGCGAGCCACTGGTACGCCAGCTCCGTGTCCGCGTCCCAGTCGCCCGGGTGTGCTGTCAGCGTGGCGCCGACCTTCGGCGTACCGCTGATCGTCGGCACCGGGGTGCTCGACAGGTCACCCTGGGCGACCGGACCGGTGGCCTCGCTCGTCTTCGTGACCGGGTCGTAGCCCGCCTTGGTGCCGGTCACGGCCACGGTGACGACCGCGCCGACCTTGCCCGCACCGGGCGTGTACGTCGTACCCGTGGCGCCGTCGACCGGAGTGCCGTCGGCGAGCCACTGGTAGGCGAGCTCGACGCCGTCGTCCCAGGTACCCGGCACGGCGGCGAGCTCCCGCCCGACCTTCGCCGTGCCGCTGATGGTCGGCACCGGGGTGCTCGCCAGGTCGCCCTTGGCCACGGGCGCCGTCGGGTCGCTCGTCTTCGACACCGTCTCGTAGTCGGGCTTGGTGCTGGTCACCTTGACGGTGATGGCAGCGCCGACCTCGCTCGCGCCCGGGGTGAACCACGGAGAGACGGCGCCGTCGATCGCCACGTCGTCGGCGTACCACTGGAAGGCCTGAGAAGTGCCGTCGTCCCAGGTGCTGCTGGTGGTCAGCTCGTGTCCCACCTGCGGGGTACCCACGATGGTCGGGGTCGGCTGCAGGGTCTGCACCCCCACGATCGTCTTGCCTTCGCTGGTCTTGGTGACCGTGGTGTAGCCGGACCGGGTGCTGGTGACCTCGTAGGTCAGCACCTGGCCGATCTGGGCGACCGTCGGCGTGTACGTCGTGCCGGTCGCGCCGGCGATCTCGACTCCGTCGGCGTACCACTTGTTGGTCTTCGTCGTGCCGGTGTCCCAGGTGCCCTGGACACCGGTGACGGCCGTCCCGACCCGCGGGGTGCCGGTGATGGTCGGCGTCGGCTGCAGCGTCTGCGTGCCCGCCACGACCGCGTCGCTGCCGGCGCTGATCTTGGTCACGGCCGTGATGCCGGCCTTCGTGCCGGTCACGGTCACGGTCAGGGTCTGGCCGAGCTGGGTCGCCGTCGGGGTGAACGAGCCGGTGGTCGCTCCGCCGATGTTGGTGCCGTTGGCCTGCCACGTGAAGGTCGTCGTGACGCCGTCGTCCCACGAGCCGTAGTTGGGGGCGAAGGGGACCCCGACCTTCGGGGTGCCCGTGAAGGTGGGCGTGGGCGTCGACGCGAGCGCGTCACCCGCGGCCACCGCAGTCGTGGCCGCGCTGGTCTTGCTGGCCGTGGTGTAGCCGGCCCTGGTCCCAGTGACGACGACGTCGATCGTCTGCCCCACCTGGCTGGCGACGGCCGGCACGTAGGACGGTCCGGTCGCGCCGGAGATGTTGGTGCCGTTGGCACGCCACTGGTAGGTGAAGACCGTGCCGGCCTGCCAGGTGCCGCGGTCGACCGTGAGCCGCTGGCCGATCTTCGGGGTGCCCGAGATCGTCGGCGTGCCGGTCGTCATCGTGGCCCGGACTCCGACCGCGGTGGCGGCACTCGTCTGGGTCGTCGGGTTGAAGCCGGCCAGGGTGCCGGTCACCCGCACGGTGACCGGGAGGCCGACAACGTCGCTCGCGGGCGTGTACGTCGCGCTCGTGGCCCCGGGGACGGGCGTGCCGTCGAGGAACCACTGGTAGCCGAAGGTGGTGCCGTCGGCCCAGCCGGTGGTGTCCGCGGTCAGCGGGACGCCGACGGTAGGGGTTCCGCCGGTGATGGTCGGGACGGGCGCGGGAGAGATCGGAGCGTTGCCGACGACCGTGGTCGCGGTGCAGCTCAGGCAGGTGCCGCCGAGGGTCGACGCGCGGGCGACGGCCTTGAGCGTCTTGCCGGTGGTCGCAGCCACCGCAGTGAACGGGACGTCGACCGTCGCCGTCGCCGCCAGGGCGGTGGCCGGGACGCTCCAGGTCAGGGTGCTGCCGTCCAGGGTGACGTTGGCCGGCAGCGTGCCGATCGTCGCGTCGTCGAGGACGTCACCCACGTCGAGGGTGATGACGGTCCCGCCTGCGGGCATCGCGATCTTGCCGGTGTTGCGGGCCGACAGCGTGTAGGTCAGCGCGTCGCCCGGGTTGACCTGCGTGGTCGGACCGGCGACGTTCAGGTTGAACTTCACCTGCCAGGCCGGCTTGGTGTTGGAGAACCACCAGCTCTGGAAGAACGCGGTCAGGTCTCGGCCCGAGATGCTCTCGGCCAAGGCCTCGAACGCCGCCGTACGCCGTCCGCTGATCTGGCCGCCGCCGTAGGTCAGCTGGTACTGCCGCATCAGGGTCTCGAAGTCGGCCGCGCCGATCGCGGTGCGCAGTGCCTCGAGGGACATCGCTCCCTTGGCGTAGACCTGCTGGCCGAACAGCTGGTTGCCGTTGGTCATGGCCGCGCCCGCGATGGTGAACGTGCTGGAGGTGGGGGACGCCGAGTTCCACGTGGCGTACACGGCCTGCTCGGTCGTGGTGTTGCTGGTGCCGGAGCTCTCGAAGGCGAACTGGTACGGCGCGTACGTCGCCGGACCCTCGTTGAGGGTGATGTCGTTCCAGTCGGTCGGCGAGACGTTGTCGCCCCACCACTGGTGCATGATCTCGTGGTAGAAGGAGCCACCGGCGCTGTTGGGGAAGAACGGCCGGTCCTGGGTCTCGAGGGCGTAGTTGATCGTGCTGGGGACCACGTCGGTCACCACGCCGGTGCTGTTGCCCGGGTAGGGGCCGTACTTCGACTCGTAGAAGTCGAGGAGCGACTTGAACTGCGAGCGCGAGACCTGGGTGGTGTTCTGGTTCGCGACGGAGATCGCGGGGTCGATGAACGACCACTCGTGCAAGACGCGGCCACTGGCCAGGGTGATGTCGGACTCGTAGACGTCGTACCGGCCGATCGAGATCATCGAGAGCTCGCTGGCCATCTGCTTGGTCTCGTTCCACACCCACGTGGTGCGGCTGCCGTCATCGTTGGGAGTCTTCGAGACCAGCTCGCCGTTGCCGGCCACGGCGGACGGGTAGGGCTTGCCACCGGCGTTGGCGTAGTTGGACGTCTTCAGCGTGCTGGGGACGTCGACGCTCACCGTGTAGGTCGCCTTGTCGCGCGGCGTGTTGTTGTTGGGGAAGAGCGTCATCGAGCCGACGGGCTGGTTGACGAAGGTCGCGCCGTCCGTCGTGTTGTTCCAGCCCTCGGCCGAGCCGTCGGTGTCGAAGTGGATCACGGGGGCGCCATGGGCGGTCACGACGGTCGTGAAGGAGCCCTCCACCGGCGTGGCCGGGGTGATGATCAGCTTGTGGTTGTCGGCCGTGGCGGCGGTCGTGCTGCTGGCCTCGATGCGGGTGAAGGTGGCGGGGGCGCCGTTCACGGTGACCGTGTCGACGTCGTACGTCGACGCGGCGAGGTTGCCGGTCGAGCCCTGGAAGTCCAGGGAGTACGACGACAGCGGGGCACCTGTCGTCGCCGCGTCGATGGTCGTCGTGGTGGCGACGGTGGACGTGCCGACCGCTGCATTGGCGGTCGCGGTGACGAAGTCGGCCTTGAGCTTGATGTCGTAGTGCGAGACGTCGTACCCGCCGTTGCCCTGGTTGGGGAAGAGCGAGTCGCCGGCGGTCTGCGCGCCCGAGACGGCGTCGGCGGCGTACGCCGTGCCGGTCAGTTGGGTCGTGGCGAGCGCGCCGGCGGCGAGCGTCAGCGCGAGGGCCCTCCCGACGTACCGTCCGACTCGACTCGTGCTCGTCTGCGTGCTGACGAAGCTCATGCGCGATCCCCTGGTTCAGCCCGAGACGGCTGGCACGACCGATTCGGCCGCGCGGTGACCGTAACGGCCGGATATTTCGCCAGCGTTACAATTCTCAGCCTTTGCAAGATTGTCCGACAATCTCGCGCGCCTTCGTCAGAGAGCCGTGGCGAACAGGTCGCGCAGGACCCGGAAGTGCCGCTCGGTCCCGGCCTCGTCGTAGGACGAGGTGTCGGCCATCGAGTAGCCGTGCGCCGCGCCCGCATAGATCTCGTTGACGTGCTCACGCCCGGCGGCCTGCAGGGCCTGCTCGAGCGCCTCGACCTGCTCGACCGGCATCGAGGAGTCCTGGTCGGCGTGGCCGAAGGCGTACGCCGCGGTCGAGCGGGCGATCGCGAGGTGCGGGCTGTCGGCGTCGTCGGTCACCAGCCGGCCGCCGTGGAAGCCGCCGACGGCCGCGACCGTGCCGGGGAACCACCCGGCCGAGCGGACCGCGAGTCGCGCCCCCATGCAGTAGCCGGTGACGCCGAGGGGGCCGGCCCCCGCGTGCTTCTCGAGCTCCGCGACCCAGGCCATGGCGTCCGTTCGGGCCCGGTCCGGGGTGAGCGCACCGACGCGGTCCATCACCCCGCCCGCGAAGAACGCCTCCCGCGCCCCGCGGTCGCGGAGGTCGCCCTGGGGCGCGAGGTCGGCGGCGCTGCCGTCGCGGTAGAAGACGTGCGGCGCGAGCACGACGTACCCCCACGACGCGATGCGGTCGGCCATCTCCTCGATCTGCGGCCGCAGCCCGATCGCGTCCACGTAGAAGAGGACGCCGGGCTTGCCGGACTCGCCGGTCAGGTAGGCCTCGGCCCTGCCGTCGGGCGTGGTGATCTCGATCGTCTGACCCATGCGCGCGACGGTAGCCCGTGCGTCGACAGCGTCGGCGTGCTGGGGTCGGTGAGCGGATCAGGCGGGCTCGGAGAGGCTGCCGAAGCCGCTGCGGTGGAAGACGAGCGGCAGCGAGGTGTCGGTGTGCTCCACGGCGTGCAGCTGGAGTATCACGATCGTGTGATCGCCGGCCTCGACCTCGTTGTAGATCGTGCAGTCGAACCGGGCCAGACCCTCGTCAAGGGTGACGGCTCCCTCATCGGTGCTCGTGACGGCCACGTCGTCGAAGCGGTGCTCGACCGGCCCGGCGAGCCGGCGGCAGACATCGCCGTGGTGGTCGGCCAGGACCGTGAGGCCGAGGTGGTCGGCGCGGCGCAGGTCGGGCCAGGTCTTGGACGTGTTGGCGACCGAGAACGAGACGAGCGGTGGGTCGAGGCTGACCGAGGTGAACGAGCTTGCGGCGAGACCGGACCTCTGTCCGTCGACCTCGGCAGCGACAGCGACGACTCCGCTGGGAAACACCCCGAAGGCCTGCCGGAGCAGGGCGGGATCCAGGTCCTGGTTGGTGGCGAGGGTGGAGACGGTCATGCGAGTGCTCCTGCCTGGGTGATGGCGTCGAGCGCGGGGCGGAGCTGGGCCAGCCCGTCGACGGAGGTGGCTGAGGTGGTCACGAGACGATCCGCCCGGAGCCGAAGGGAACCGAGGCCGCGGTCGCCGCGACCGGCGCAGGGTGGGTCCACAGTCCTCGCCTCGCCAGCTCGGGCAGCACGCCCTCGCCGAACCAGTACGACTCCTCCAGGTGCGGGTAGCCGGACATCACGAATTCCTCGATCCCGACTTCGGCGTACTGCTCGACCAGGTCGGCGATCTCGGTGAAGGAACCGACCATGGCGGTGCCGGCTCCGCCACGCACCAGGCCGACTCCGGCCCACAGGTTCGGGTAGACCTCGAGCGACTCCTTGCTGCCTGCATTGAGGTCGAGCATCCGGCGTTGACCGACGGACTCGCTGCGCTTGAGCCCGGCCTGGACCTGGGCGATCTGGTCCTCGCTGATGCCACTGAGCAATCGGTCGGCCTCGGCCCAGGCAGCCTCGGAGGTGTCGCGCGCGATCGTGTGGAGCCGAATGCCGAACCGCACGTCGCCCTCGCGCCCCTCGTCGGCGGCGAGCTTGCGGATCCACTCGACCTTCTCGCGGACCGCCTCCGGCGGCTCGCCCCAGGTGAGGTAGACATCGACGTGCTTGGCAGCCACCCGGCCGGCAGCCTCCGATGAGCCGCCGAAGTAGATCTCGGGCAGCGGGTCCGGGATCTGGTCGAGCGTCGCGTTCTCGAGCTGGTAGTACCTCCCGTCGTAGGTGACCGTCTCGCCGGCCCAGAGCGAGCGGACGACGTGCAGGAACTCCTCGCACCGCTCGTAGCGGCCGTCCTTGTCGAGGAAGTCGCCGTACATGCGCTGCTCGTGCGACTCGCCACCGGTGACCACGTTGAGCAGCAGTCGCCCGCCGGAGAGGTTCTGGAAGGTGCCGGCCATCTGGGCCGAGAGGAACGGCGAGGTGAGGCCGGGGCGGAAGGCGACCAGGAACTTCAGCCGCTCCGAGAGGCTGCTGATCATCGCGGTGGACACCCAGGCGTCCTCGCACCACGCACCGGTCGGGGTCAGCGCGGCGTCGAAGCCCAGCTGCTCCGCGCTTCGCGCGATCTGGCCGAGGTAGGGAACCGATGCGGGTCGGCCCGCGGCCCCGGCGCTGACGCCGTGTCCTCCCGCGACGACCTGTCGGCCGTCGCCACCGTTGGTGGGCAGGAACCAGTGGAACTTGAGCTGGTCGGTCATGGCATGTCCTCCGGTCAGAGCTGTCCGTGGTTGGGCGGAAGGGTGCCGTCGAGCGCGTGGCGTCCGAGGTGGCGGACCTTCCAGGCCGCTGGGTCGTGCAGGGTGTGCGTGCGGGCGTTGCGCCAGTGCCGGTTGAGGTTGAGCGAGTCGAGGGCCGAGCGGGTGCCGCTGACCTCGAACAGCCGGCTCGCCGCGTCGATCGAGGCGTGAGTCGTGGCGGCCCGCGCGGCGGCGACAGCGAGGCTGGCGTAGCCCGCGGTCTCGGTCGTCAGGTCCGCATCGGCCCGGTCGACCGCCCGGCCGGCCTCGGTCACGAGCGCTTCGGCTCCTCGGACCGCGAGGTCCATCTCCCCGAACGCCTGGACGACCGTCGGGTCGTCGGCGTGGCGCTCGAGGCCGAGCTCGGAGATCGCGTCCGGGTAGGGACGACTCTTGGTGGTGACGAACTCCGCTGCCTCGGAGACCGAGGCGCGCGCGATGCCGGCGTCGATGGCAGCGTGGAGGAGCTGAGCGAAGGCGCCGTAGGTCTGCGGGCCGTCGAAGGTGAGGTGCCACGGCGTCACACGATCGGCCGGGACGTTCACCTCATCGAGGCGCACGGTGCCGCTGGCCGTGGTGCGCTGCCCCATGCCGTCCCAGTCGTCGACGACCGTGACGCCCACGGCGTGGCGCTCGATCCACGCGACGTGCATCGGCCCATCCACGTCGAGGTGGGCGAGCACGGGGATCCAGTCGGCGAGGAGGGCGCCGGTGGCGTAGCCCTTCTCGCCGGACAGGACCCAGCCACCAGGCGCGGGGCGCAGCGTCGTCCGGAAGTCCCGGACGTGTTTGGTCCCGATCTCCGACTGAGCGTTGCCGAACCGCTTGCCGGCAAGGACCTCGCCGAAGAAGTACGCCTGCTGGTCCGGCGAGGCGGCATGGCGCAGCGCGTTGACGTAGACGAAGTGGCTGTGCGGGATCTGGGCGACGCTCGGATCTCCGGCTGCGAGCAGTCGGAAGACCTCGGCGACCACCTCCGCGGAGAGGTCGGCGCCGCCGTGCTCGGCAGGCACCGTGATGGCGAGCAGACCGGACTCCGAGATCTCGTCGATCTCGGCCACCGGTATCACCCGGTCGGCATCACGGCCGGCGGCGCCCTTGGCGAGCCGCTCGCCGAGGTCGGCCGCGACGGCGACGGCCTCGGCGGCGGTCAGCACGGGAACGGGCATCAGACCCGCTCCAGCTCCGCCGCTTCGAGCTCGCGGACGATCGGGAGCACCTCACGACCGAAGTACTGGACGTCCTCCTGGAAGTGCAGGAAGCCGAGCAGGAAGAGGTTCACGCCTTGGCGCTTGTACTCGAGCATGCGGTGGGCGATCTGCTCGGGCGTGCCGATGAGCCCGGTGCGGAAGCCGTCGTTGTACTGGACCAGGTCCTTGAAGTCGGAGTCCTGCCACATGCCCTTCTTGTCGCCCGTCGACTGGCCCGCCTGCTTGACCGCGGAGCCGAAGCCCTCGACGGCCTCGACGTCGGCCTTCTCGACGATCTCGTCGAGAACGGCGTGGGCCTCGGCCTCGGTCTCACGGCCGATGAGGAAGCCGTTGACGCCGAACCGCACGTGACCGGCGCGGTTGTTGACCGACGCCACGTCGCTGACGTCCTGGATCTGCTCGGCGATTCCCTCGGGGCTGTTGCCGTTCATGAAGTACCAGTCGGTGACCCGGCCACCCATGCCGCGCGCGTCGGTCGAGTTGCCACCCATGAAGATCTCGGGGTGCGGGCGCCCCGGCACGTCGTACGGCTTGGGCTTGAGGTCGAAGTCGTGCAGCCGGTAGAAGTCACCGTTGAGCTCGGCGTGATCGCTGGTCCAGATCTCGCGGAGGTAGCGGATGAACTCCTCCGAGCGACGGTAGCGCTCGCCGTGCTCGAGCCACGGCTCGCCGAGCTTCGTGAACTCGTCCTTGAACCAGCCGCTGACGACGTTCACGCAGAAGCGGCCCTTGGTGTACTGGTCCGAGCTGGCGACCAGCTTGGCGAGAACGCCCGGCTGCCACAGCCCCGGGTGCACCGCGGCGATGACCTTCAGGCGCTCGGTCGCCAGGGCGATGGCGAGGCTGATCGAGGTCGACTCGTGCTGGTAGGCCGCGCCGTAACCGGCCATGTACCGCACCTGGGAGAGCGCGTAGTCGAAACCATTTGCCTCCGCGAGGCGGCCCAGCTCGATGTTGTAGTCGAGGCTCCAGTCGGTGCGCTGCTCGATCTTGCTGACGACGAGGCCGCCACTGACGTTGGGCACCCAGTAGGCGAACTTCAACGGCTCGTTGGCCCGGTCGGTGGTCGGCTCGCTCATCACAACTCCTCTAAGACGGTTATGTACATCAGGTTGCTTGACTTTGATGCTCCATGCAAGGTGAGACGGGTCATCCCGATCCAGGAACCCACGACGGCGTGATAGGCGGAACCTGTCACCAGCCGCGAAGGCGTCGTCTCACGTGTACCAAGTGGGCTCGGGGATCTCTCCGAGGAGCGTGTAGCGCCCGACCTCCGCACGCTTGTGAGCCACCGGGTCGTGCAGGCTGTGGGTGCGGATGTTGCGCCAGAAGATGTCCAGGCCGACCGAGCTGGCCGTGGCGCGAGCGCCGGTCACCTCGAACACGCGGGTCCCGACCTCCAGCCCCACGTCGATGGCGACCTGCTTGGCTGCCGCGATGACGACGGCGGCCTCACCCCGCTCCTGCGCCGTCACGGTGTCGGCGTGCGCGTTGATCGCCTCGATCAGGACCGCTGCCCTCTCGGTCAGCGCCTCGGCGGCCCAGAGCTTGGAGCGCAGGTCGCCGTAGGTCTCGAGGACGTAGAACTCCTCGCTGCTGCGCTCCTTGACGTCGGCGGCATAAGGCCAAGGGCGGGTCCGCTCGCGGGTGTAGCTCGCCGCGGTGGCCAGTGCTCCCTCTGCGATGCCGAGGTACATGTTGGCGAAGATCAGCTGGATCAGCGGCACGTTCAGGGTGTTGTAGACCCGCGGTGCGAACTCGTGCCCGCCGTCGTCGGTGGCCACGTAACCGGCCGCAGCCTCCCACGGCACGCGAACGCCGTCGATGACCACGCCACCGCTCTCGGTGAGACGCTGCCCGAGGCTGTCCCAGTCACCCTTGAACTGGATCGCCGGCTGGTCGGTGGGCACGATGGCGAAGACGTGCTTCTCGGTGCCGTCGATGACGCCCTCCAGCACCGTGACGTCGCTGACCTGGCCACCGGTCGAGAACGACTTCTCACCGCGGTAGACGAGCTCGCCGCCCTCTTCGGTGATGGTCAGGTCGCTGTCGCGGGGGTTGACGGCTCCACCGTAGAACCAGGCGTTCTCCGTTGCCTGCTGCTCGACTGCGGCGACCTGCTCGGGAGTGGCGACGAGTCTGGCCGCCCAGGCCCACAGGTAGTGGTAGCCGAGGAGCTGGCCGATCGACCCGTCGCCGGCAGAGACGGCGCGGACCACGCGAAGGGCGGTCGTCCAGTCCTGTCCCGCTCCGCCGTGCTCGACGGGCCCCAGCAGCGTGACGAGGCCGCTGTCCTTCAGCAGCTCGACCTCGGCGTACGGCGTGTTGTTCGCACGGTCTCGCGCGACGGCGTCGACCGCGAGCTGGGAGGCGACGTCGCGTCCACGCTGAACCCAACCGTGAGGATCGGTCGGCGTCGGCCCCCAGTCGGCGCGGGTCGTGGCAGTGGAGTCGGTGAGTGTCATGGCGGCTCGCTCTCGGGAGTAGTGCGGTAGTCTTTGTCTAGTAAACTAATTGTCTTTAGCGATTACGCAAGCCGCGGAGGCCCGGGCGGGATACGGAAACGCCGACGGGGCCAGCGGATTCGCCTTTCACCCCGGAGTTCGTGGACAGAGGAGACCGTCGTGCGGATCGAGCAGTTGGAGTACGTCGCCGCGGTGACGCAGCACGGCTCGTTGCGGCGCGCCAGCGAGCGGCTTCACGTGTCTCAACCCGCCCTGAGCGAGGCCGTGAGCAAGCTCGAGCGTGAGCTCGGGGTGACCCTGCTGGACCGCCGCCGCTCCGGAGCGCGGATCAGCCGCCAAGGGCAGGATCTGCTCCAGAACATGGTCGAGGTCCTCGAGGCGGTTGACCGCCTCAAGCAGGCGGCCGGAGACCAGCACACGGCGAGCCTCACCGTTCGGGTGGGCACCGTGAACGCAGCGACGTCCACCCTGTTGGTGCCAGCGGCCCGCAGCTTCCAGGACAGCGTGCCCGGGACGACGGTCGAGATCCTCAACATCCAGCAGGCAGAGATCCACCAGGCCCTCATCGAGGGCTCTCTCGACCTCGGGCTCGTCAACGTGCTGGCCGGGGACGAGCCGATCCTGCACCTGGTCGGCACCGACCTACTGCACGGCAGGCCGGTCGTCGTGCTTCCTGCCGATCACGCCCTTGCTGCACACGACGAGGTCACCATCGAGCAGCTCCGTGAGCAGAGGTTCGTGGCGATGCGGGCCGGCTACCTGATGCACCGCTTCGCCCACCGCCTGTTCGGCGCCTCGATGCCCCGGGTCACCCACACCACGGATGGCGCCGAGATGGGCAAGCTCATGGTCTCCGAGGGCCTCGGAGTGTCCGTGCTTCCGGACTACAGCGTGATCGGCGACCCGCTGGAGCGGGCCGGCCTGATCACCACCCGCCCCATCGCCGGTGACAGGACCCGGGTCACCCTGGTCCTCCTGCAGCGGCAGACCGACCACGTTCCGGCGGCGGTACGCGAGCTGCACGCCTCGCTGGTGGCCCACGCACGAACCGCCGTGGCCTGATCTGCGGCTCAGCTGTCCGAGACGGGGGCGAGCTGACCCTGCAGGTTCGGGTCGTCGTTGCTCGCGAGGTACTTCTGGACCCGCGGGTCGAAGAAGATCTTCTGGAGCTTCTTCACCTGCGGGTCGTCGACGTAGTCGGATCCGACGACCAGCTGCCCGGCGAACTCCTTCGGCGCGTCAGGCGCGTAGATCTTGTCCGACTCAGGGGTGCCCGCGTCGACGAACGACATGTTGTAGTCGATGACCGCGTCGACCGAGTCGAGCGTGCGCGGCCCGGCGCCGTACTCCATGTAGGTGAACTTGTAGCCGCCCGGGTTGGTGGCGATGTCGGCCTCGGTGGCGGCCCACGGGTCGACGCCGTCCTTGAAGGTCAGCTTGCCTGCCCGCTCGAGGATCCACAGGGCCTGCGCCGTGTTGGCCGGGTCGTTGAGCAGCGCGATCGTCGCGCCCTGCGGCAGCTCCTCGAGGGAGCCGTACTTGCTGGAGTAGATCGAGTAGGACCACTGGAAGACCGGCCCGAGCGCCGTCAGCTTCATCCCGGTGGAGTCGAGCACCTGCGCCAGCCAGTGCTTGTGCTGGTAGATGTTGGCGATGTACTTCCCGTCAGCGGTGGCCTGGTCGAGCTGGTTGCCGTCCTCGATCCCGACACCCTTGATGGTGACGCCGTAGTCGGGCGCGATGTCCTTGTTCAGGTAGTCCAAGAACGCCTGCTCGGAGGCCGAGCTGGCCTGGAACGCGATGCTGAAGTCGTTGGAGAAGGCGCTGCCGTCCACCGCCGTCTTGTCGTCCCCGGTGAAGCGAAGAACGAGGGCGACGACAACGGCGAGGACGATGACGCCGGCGACAGCCGGAATCAGCCACCTGCGGGGGCGACCTCCCAGGTCGAGATCATCGTGGTCGGACTCAGCGCGCGAGCCCGAAGGCTGCTGGGTGGTGGACATGACGGTTCCTTTCATGACGCGCGGAGCGCGCGGGGCTGACACCCGTGCAGGTGCTGCCCGGGCGCGAGGTGATGCAGAGGTCAGTGGGTGAGGGCGCGGACCATGCGATCGCCGGTGAACTGGATGGCCTGGACGAGGACGACCAGCAGCACGATGCAGGCGATCATGATGCTGTTGTCGAACCGCCGGTAGCCGTAGTTGACGGCGAGGTAGCCGATACCGCCCGAGCCGATGGCGCCGGCGATCGCGGAGTACTCGATCATCGCGATGACGTTGAGCGTCAGGCCGGCCGCCAAGCCTGGAAGCGCCTCTCGGAGCTGGATGCCCGACATGATCTGCCACCTGCTCGCACCGGTGGCGAGCCCGACGTCGAGGAGGTCCCTCGGGACCTCACGTACGGCGTTCTCGGTCAGCCTGGCGAAGAAGGCGACACCGGCCACGGACATCGGGATGATGGCGGCCTTGAAGCCGATGGTGGTCCCGAAGACCAGCTTGGTGACCGGGATGATGGCGGCCATCAGGACGAGGAAGGGCAGCGACCGCCCCAGGTTGGCTACCCAGCTGATCGAGACGTGAACGACGCGGTGAGGGGTGAGTCCCAGGGGCGAGGTGTTGAAGATGAGCAGCCCGAGCGGGCCTCCGAGGAGCACCACGATCGTCATGACCACCGCGACCATCCGAGCCGTCTCACCCAGCGCGGGGAACAGCAGGTCGGGAACGTCAGACCACGGCGTGGCGATCAGCGGAGCGAGGGTGCTCATGCGGCCGGCTCCGCACTGCGAGAGCTGCCGGCGACGGCTCGAAGGACCGCTGGGCCGGCGGGCTCGGCGACGACGCCGTGGCTCCGGAAGCGCTCCGCCACCTCCTTCTCGTCGAGTGTGGGATCCAGTCCGACGGTGAGGCGGCCAACGGGAACCTGCGACGACTCCTCGATGAGCGCGGCCAGCACAGCGACATCGGACCCGAGGTCGCGGCTCACCTCGGCAAGCCAGAAGGGTGACACCTCACCTTCGAGCCGGAGGCGCCACTGACGCAGCTCCGGCGCGGCTACCACCGGCGGCATCGGAAGGAGCGCGGTCGCCAGCGGCGAGTCGGACCGGCGGACGATGTCGGCCACGCTCCCCTGCTCCACGATCCGGCCGTGGTCCAGCTGAGCGACATGGTCGGCGATCCCGCGGACGACATCCATCTCGTGGGTGATCACCAGGATGGTCACCCCGAGGTCGTCACGCAGCTCGGTCAGGAGAGCGAGGATGGCGCGGGTCGAATTCGGGTCCAGGCCCGACGTGGCTTCGTCGGAGAGGAGTACCGAGGGCTTCAGCGCCAGGCCGCGGGCGATGCCGATGCGCTGGCGCTGGCCACCTGAGAGCTGAGACGGGTAGTGGTTGGCCCGGTGCATCATCCCGACGCGTTCGAGGAGGTCCCCGACGCGACGGCGCACCTCGTTCTCCGGCAGCCCTTGGTTGCGCATCGGCAGTGCGACGTTCTGTGCCGCAGTGAGGCGACGCAGCAGGTTTGCGGCCTGGAAGACCGTCCCGATCTGCTGGCGGGCACGGCGCAGGTCGCGGCCGGACAGCGCGGCCAGGTCGGCACCGCTGACCGAGATGCTCCCGCTCGTCGGACGCTCCAGCAGGTTGACGCATCGGGCGAGAGTGCTCTTGCCGGCCCCGCTGGGGCCGACCACGGCTGCGATGCGGCCGTCCTCGACCCGGAGGTCGATGCCGTCGAGGACCGTGGTGGCGCCGTAGCGCTTCGTCAGTCCGGAGATCTCGATCATGCGTGCTGTCCCTGTCGTCGCGTGAACAATCTTGACTGACTTTATGGACTTAGGACGACTTGACAAGCGATCTGGTCACAAACGCTGCATGGTTTCGCCGATGCCGTGCTCGGCAGGTCGGGGCACGCACAGCGCCGCTCGGGCGGATAAGTCGATAGGCTCACTAGACATTACGATCCACAGGAGCCACCCATGAGCATCCAGACTGACGACGATCCCCGCACCCAGGACTCGTCCACCCACTCGCCCGTGCGACCTGGTTCGGCCGAGCTGTCCGCGCTCCTCGAGCGAATCGCCGTCGACGCCGACCTGCGGGACCGTGACCGCATCGCACCCTTCGAGCAGATCGCGTGGGCCAAGGCAGCTGGCCTCGGTCGTCTCCGCGTCGCCACTGCCGACGGGGGTGGCGGCGCAAGCCTGCGCGAGTTCTTCGCGACGCTGATCGCGCTGGCGGAGGCAGACTCCAACGTCGCCCACATCCTGCGCACCCACTTCTGGTTCGTCGAGCAGCAGCTCGTAGCCGTCGACCCCGCGGCCCGCGCCCGAGGACTGGCCATCATCACCGCGGACCAGCTCGTCGGCAACGGCTTCAGCGAGCAGAGCAAGCACGCCGTCGGACTGCACTTCGACACCACCATCACGCCGCACCCTGGCGGTGGCTACCGGCTCAACGGCGTGAAGTTCTACTCGACCGGCACGATGTACTGCGATCACACCCAGATCTGGGCGTCCTCCGGCGAGCACAGCATCGCCGGCGCAGTCGTGCCGATCGACCGTGATGGCGTCACCGTCGAGGACGACTGGGACGGATTCGGCCAGCGGCTCACGGGGACCGGAACCACCCGGCTGGTCGACGTCGCGGTCTCCGACGAGGAGTTCTTCGACCTGGGCGATCCCGATGACCAGCCGGCCGGCTACATGGGAGCCTTCCTGCAGCTCTACCTGCAGGCGGTCACTGCCGGCATCCTGCGCAGCGTGCGCAACGACGCCGTGTCCCTCGTCCAGCGGCGCGCCCGCAACTTCAGCCACGCCTCGAGCGGCTCAGCGGCCGACGACCGACAGGTGCTGCAGGTCGTCGGCGAGATCTCCGCGGATGCCTTCGCGGCCAAAGCCATCGTCCTCGCGGCTGCGGACGCCATCCAGGTGGCCTTCGACTCGGTCATCGACGGCGCACCTGACCCGAGGGCGGCCGAGGCCGCCCAGCTCGCCGCCGCGCAGGCCAAGATCGCGATCGACCGGTTCTCCTACGCAACCGCCGCCAAGCTCTTCGACGTCGGTGGCGCCTCAGCGACGCAGAAGGTCCACAACCTCGACCGACACTGGCGCAACGCGCGGGTGGCCTCGACCCACAACCCGACATTCCTCAAGGCATCCGCGGTCGGTGATCACCACGTCAACGGAGCTCCGTTCCCCGGCAACGCCTACTTCTGAGGGCCCGTCTGCAGCCTGCCGCCGCGACCCGACAGGTCAGATCTTGGACTGCACGCCGGCCAGCAGCTGGCGGCCGATCACGATCCGCTGCACCTGGTTGGTGCCCTCGTAGATCTGGGTGATCTTGGCGTCGCGCATCATCCGCTCGACCGGGTAGTCGCGGGTGAAGCCGTAGCCGCCGAGCACCTGGACCGCGTCGGTGGTGACCTGCATCGCGACGTCGGAGGCGAAGCACTTGGCCGAGGCACCGAAGAAGGTGAGGTCCTTGTCGCCGCGCTCGGACTTGCCGGCGGCGGCGTACGTCATCTGCCGGGCCGCCTCGACCTTCATGCCCATGTCGGCCAGCAGGAACTGCAGCCCCTGGAAGTCGCTGATCGGCTTGCCGAACTGCTTGCGCTCCTGGGCGTAGCCCAACGCGTAGTCGAGCGCACCCTGGGCGATCCCGACGGCCTGCGCGGCGATCGTGACGCGGGTGTGGTCCAGGGTCCGCATCGCGGTCTCGAAGCCGGTGCCCTCGGCGCCGATGATCCGGTCCGCCGGGATCCGCACGTTGTCGAGGTACACCTCGCGCGTCGGGGAGCCCTTGATGCCGAGCTTCTTCTCGGGGGCGCCGAAGGTGACGCCCTCGTCGGACTTCTCGACCACGAACGCCGAGATGCCCTTGCTGCGCTTGTCGGGGTCGGTGACGGCCATGACCGTGTAGTACTCCGAGACGCCGGCGTTGGTGATCCAGCGCTTCACCCCGTTGAGCACCCAGTGGTCGCCGTCGCGCACCGCGCGGGTCTTCATCCCGGCCGCGTCCGAGCCGGCGTCGGGCTCGGACAGGCAGTAGGAGAACCCGCCCTCTCCGGCGGCGAGCTTGCCGAGGTAGTGCTTCTTGAGCTCCTCCGACCCGGCCAGCTGCACCGGCAGCGACCCGAGCTTGTTGACCGCCGGGATCAGGCTGCTGCTCGCGCAGGCCCGCGCGACCTCCTCGATCACGATCACGGTCGCGAGCGCGTCGGCCCCGGCACCGCCGTACTCCTCCGGCACGTGCGGGGCGTGGAAGTCCGCGGCCAGCAGCGCGTCGGCCGCCTCCTGCGGGTAGCGGGCGTTCTCGTCGACGTCGGCGGCGTACGGCGCGACCTTGGCATCGCAGATCGCACGCACCGCCTCGCGGACGGCCTGGTGCTCCTCGGAGAGGGCGAACATCGGGAAGTCGGAGCTCATGGGACCGAATCTACCCGTCGGTAGCCAGCCGCTCGTCCCCGGCCGCACGTCCCCGCACCTGGTCGCGAAATGGCGGACGCCCGGCCGGGGCAGAACCCGGCCGGGCGTCTTTGAGAGAGACGATCCTCAGGTCACTTCTTGACGGTGACCTTGACCGGGAAGCTGCTGCTCCCGGCCGTCGACTTGTCGCCGGCGTACACGAAGGTGATCTTCGAGGTCTTCTTCAGACCCTTCTTGACCTTGATCGCCGCCTTGCCCTTCTTGAGCACACCGGTGCCGATCGTCTTCTTGCCGACCTTGGCGGTGACCTTGCCGGTGGCGGGCTTGTTCTGACCGGCCACCTTCACGACGACCGAGAACGCCTTGTTCTTCTTGACCGACTTCGGGGCCTTGGCCGTGACGCTCGCGGTCTGCTTGGAGATCGTGTAGGTCGTGATGACCTGCTTCGAGTCCGTGGTGCAGGCGAGCGGCATGATCGAGTTCAGCGTGAACGACGCGGGCATCGTCACCGCGGCCGCGCCGGCCTCCGGCAGGTTGAACGCCGAGTTCGAGACCTGCTTGGTCAGGGTCGCCGGGGTGTCGTGCACCAGCTGCACCGGGTCGATGGTGAACGCCGCGATCGGGACCGAGCCCTTGCCGATCGGGAAGGCGAGGTCGGAGCTGCCGCCGCCGATCTGGGTCTGGTTGTACGGCGGCGCCATCAGCGCGTTGACGACGTCGGCCGGGACCGTGAACGTGAGGTTGAGGCTGACCAGGCCCGGGCTGACCGGGGTGCCGCTCGCCAGCGACGGGTAGCCGGACAGGTCGGCCGTGGCGGTGACGCCGATCGGCAGGGTCGTGCTTCCGGCGCTGCAGCTGTACGGCGCGGTCACGGACTCGGCGTTCGCGGCCGTCGTGCTGACACCGACGAGGGCGCCTGCGGCGAGCGCGGTGGTGATGCCCGCGACTGCAGCGCGTGCGGAGAGATGACGAAGATTCATGGAAAGTGCTCCCTCCCGAGCAACTCAGCTCGCTACCAGGCGGTAGCAGAGACGGCCGTCACATTAGTCACAGATCCGAGATCGCGACGCAGAACCCCCCAAAGTTGTGGAATCCCTCAGGAAGCTCCCACCTAGGCTGAGGGCATGACGTCCGCGACCAGCTCCTGGCAGGACCCGGAGGCGATCCGGTTCATGCTCGACGACTGCGAGACCTGGGCGGTGGTCGGGCTGTCCGGCAACCCGACGCGGACGGCGTACGCGATCGCCGCGATGCTCCAGGGACGTGGGAAGCGGGTCGTCCCGATCCACCCGTCCGCCGCGACCGTGCTCGGCGAGCAGGGCTACGCGACGCTCGCCGACGTCCCGTTCCCGATCGACGTGGTCGACGTGTTCCGGCGCTCCGAGGCCGCCGGCGAGTTCGCCGACCAGGCCGTCGCGGTCGGCGCCCGGGCGGTGTGGTTCCAGCTCGGGGTCGTCGACGAGGGGGCGTTCGCGCGTACGACGGCCGCCGGCCTGCCGATGGTGATGGACACCTGCCCGGCCATCGAGTGGCGGGGCCGGGGCTGACGTGGACGTCCGCGTCCCTCCCGGGCCCGGGCTGCCGTCGGGGCTGGTGATCACGAGCGGCGAGCTGGTCGAGCGGTTCAGCCGCTCCCCCGGCCCCGGCGGCCAGTCGGTCAACACGACGGACAGCCGGGTCGAGCTCGAGTACGACGTCTCGGCCTCGACCGCGCTCACCGACACCCAGCGCGAGCGCCTGCTCGCGCGGCTGCCGTCACCGGTCATCCGGGTCGTCGCGACCGAGCACCGCTCGCAGCACCGCAACCGGGTCGCCGCCCGCGAGCGCCTGGCCGAGCAGGTGCGGGCGGCGCTCGCGCCCCCGCCACCGGCGCGGCGCGCGACGAAGCCCACCCGCGGCTCCAAGGAGCGCCGGCTCGACGCCAAGAAGCAGCGCGGCGCGACCAAGTCCCTGCGCGGCAAGGTGCGCGACGACTAGCGGCTCTCGACCGCCAGACGCGCGCTGAGGGCGACGAACGACGCCGCGAACGCCTGCCGGATGCGGCGCACCAGCCGCGGCCGGGTGAGCACCCGGTCCCGCAGCGCGGCCGCGCCCGCGCCGTACGCCGCGAACACGACGAACGTCATCGCCATGAAGACCCCGCTCAGCAGCAGCATGTGGACGAGCTGGTGGGAGCTGCCCGCCGGGACGAACTGCGGCAGGAAGGCGAAGAAGAAGATCGTCAGCTTGGGGTTGAGCAGGTTGAGGGTGATCCCCGAGGCGATCACCTGACGCCGTGAGGCCGGGCCGCCGTCCGTGTCGACGGTGAGGGCGCCGGTGTCGCGCCAGGTCGACCAGGCCATCCAGAGGAGGTAGGCGACCCCGAGGTACTTGATCGTCTGGAAGGCGACGCCGCTCGCATGCAGCACGGCGGCCAGCCCGGTCACGGCGGCGAGCAGGTGCGGCAGGGTGCCGAGCGTGCAGGCGAACGCCGCGAGCACGCTCGCGCGGGTCCCGCGGGCCAGCCCGGTCGCGATCGTGTAGAGCGCTCCGGTGCCGGGCGTGGCGACGATCACCAGCGCCGTCACCAGGAACGCGATGCTCATGGCGTGAGGATACCGCCGGCGCGGGCCCGGAGCAGGTGGGCGCCGCCGGTCTCGGTGCCGCCCGGACGGCCCAGGAACCGCTGGCGGATCTGGGGCCGGTCCAGGTCCTCGACCTCGTCGAACCCGAGCTCGGCCAACAGCACGTGCAGCGTCTCCGGCTCGAGTCCCGCCGACAACGGCTCACCGACCTCGGCGACCCGCGCAACCAGGTCCGTCCGGTCGCTCTGCGCCCGCGCCTCGAGCCGGTGCGTCGGGGTGGTGTAGTCGAAGACCACCTCGCCCCCCGGCACCGAGGCGATGGCGCGGAGGGTCGCGGCCACCGCCTCCTCGCTGAGGTAGGGCACGACCCCGAGCCACAGGAAGAACGCCGGAGCCGTGGCGTCGAGCCCGGCCTCCACCAGGCGCGACATCAGGTCGTCGGTCTCGAAGTCCACGCCGACGTACGTCACGGTGCCGGGGACGCCGATGCCGGCCTCGGCCAGCCGCTCGCGCTTCCACGCACCGGTCGCCGGGAAGTCGACCTCGAACACCCGGGTCCCGTCGTACGGGTTGCGGTAGGCGAAGGTGTCCAGGCCGGCGCCGAGCACCACGACCTGCCGGGTGCCGCGCTCGACGGCGGTCGCCAGGGAGTCCTCGGCGAACCGGTGCCGGGCGGCGATGAAGACCCGCAGCCGCGCCCGGCCCGTGGCCTCGGCGTCGGCGAGCGTCGCCTCCCGGTCGGCTCCCAGGATCCGCCAGGCCAGCGGGTCGCGGAAGATCGCTCCCCCGTCGAGGTCCTGGTGCACCGCCCGGTAGGCGGCGGCCCCGAAGGCGGTCCGGCTCGGCTCTCCCTCACGCACGGGCGCTCCTCTCGCGTACGGCGCCGACGAACGCGCGCACCAGCGGATGCACCGGAGCTCCCGCCAGGGCGCCGATGTGCGGCTGGAACATGCTCGCGACGTAGAACGGGTGGTCCGGGAACTCCAGGACCTCCGCACCGGCGTCGTCCGCGGTCGCACCGACGACGACGCCGGCGTCCTCCAGCCGCGCCACGGCCTCGGCGGTCGGGGCGAAGTTGCAGAAGTGCATCCCGGTGAACGGTCCGTCGACCCAGCCGTCGAAGCGGGTGCCCGGCACCGGCGTCACCAGCCGCTCCTCGCCGTACAGGCTGCAGGCGAGGGCGGCGACGACGTTGTCGTCGCCCGCGCCGTCGGACTCGGCGTGCGTCGCCGGCCCACCCAGCACGGAGCGCACGAACTCCAGCACGGCGTACTGCAGGCCGCCGCAGGACCCGAGGAACGGGATCCCGCGCTCGCGCACGATCGTGAGGGCACGCAGCACCGCGTCGTCGTCGGCGTACGGCGAGCCCGGGACGAGCCACACCCCGTCGTACCCGCCGATGTCGAACGACGAGTCGCTCGGCACCCAGACGGTCTCGATGCCGAGCTGCGGGCGCAGCGCATTGAGCTCCTGATGGCTGCGGTGCCCACGGTCCTCGCCCAGCAGGGCGACCCGCTCAGCCACCGTTGGCCGCGAGGCGCTCGAGCTCTTCGTCCACGACCGACGGGTCGAGCTTGGTGAAGATCGGGCTGGGCTTGCCGATCGGCGTGCCGGCCACGAGCGGCTTGCGCTCCCAGGCCGGGAAGCCGGAGTAGTCGCCCGTGATCACCGGGTACGGCGCCCCGCCGTCCAGGTCCTCGACGTCCTCGATGTGGGGCATCGGCGCGATGTCGCCCGCGCCGCCGAGAGCCTTGTCGACCTCGTTGGCGGCGAACGGCAGGAACGGGCTGAGGACCAGGTTGAGGTCGGCCACGCACTGCGCCATCACCGACAGGATCGTGGCGAGCCGCTCGCGGTCGGCCGGGTCCTTCGCGAGCTTCCACGGCTCGGAGTCCGACACGTACTTGTTGACCTCGGCGACGGTGCGCATCGCCTCGCCGATCGCCTGCTTCTGCCGGTGCCGGGCGATCAGGTCGCCGACGACGCCGAACGCGGCGTCCACGGTGTCGAGGATCGTCTGGTCCTCGGCGGTCAGCGTGCCGGCCTGCGGGAGCTCGCCGAAGTTCTTGGAGATCAAGGTGGCCGTGCGGTTGACCAGGTTGCCCCAGCCCGCGACCAGCTCGTCGTTGGTGCGCCGGACGAACTCCGCCCAGGTGAAGTCGGAGTCCTGGGCCTCCGGGCCGGCCGCGGCGACGAAGTAGCGGAACGCGTCGGGCTGGTAGCGGCTGAGCAGGTCGCGGACGTAGATCACGACCCGCTTGGAGGAGGAGAACTTCTTGCCCTCCATGGTCAGGAACTCGCTCGACACGACCTCGGTCGGCAGGTTGAGCTCGCCGTACTCGTGGAGCGTGCCGCCCTTGGACCCCTTGCCCGAGTAGGCCAGCAGCTCGGCCGGCCAGATCTGGCTGTGGAAGGTGATGTTGTCCTTGCCCATGAAGTAGTAGGACAGCGCCTCGGGGTCGTTCCACCACTGGCGCCAGGCGTCGTTGTCGCCGGTGCGGCGCGCCCACTCGATCGACGCGGACAGGTAGCCGATGACGGCGTCGAACCAGACGTAGAGCTTCTTGGTCGGGTTCTCCCGCCAGCCGTCGAGCGGGATCGCGATGCCCCAGTCGATGTCGCGGGTCATCGCCCGCGGGCGGATCTCCTTGAGGATGTTCTGGCTGAAGCGGATCACGTTGGGCCGCCAGGTCTCGGACGCGGCACGCTCGTCGAGCCACTCCCCCAGGGCGTCGGCCAGCGCCGGGAGATCGAGGAAGAAGTGCTGGGTCTCGATGAACTCCGGGACCTCGCCGTTGATCTTCGACCTCGGGTTGATCAGGTCGATCGGGTCGAGCTGGTTGCCGCAGTTGTCGCACTGGTCGCCCCGCGCGTCGGGGTAGGCGCAGATGGGGCAGGTGCCCTCGATGTAGCGGTCGGGCAGCGTGCGGCCCGTGGACGGCGAGATCGCGCCGAAGGTGGTCTGCTCGACGAAGTACCCGTTCTCGTACACGCCGAGGAACATCTGCTGCACGACGTGGTGGTGGTTGCGTGCCGAGGTCCGCGTGTAGAGGTCGTAGGTCAGCCCCAGGGACGTGAGGTCCTCGGCGATGATGCGGTGGTTCTGGTCGGCCAGCTCCTGCGGCGTCATGCCGGCCTCGCCGGCGGCGATCAGGATCGGGGTGCCGTGCTCGTCGGACCCGGAGACCATGAGCACGTCGTGGCCCGCCATCCGCATGTACCGACTGAAGACGTCGGAGGGCACACCGAAACCGGCCACGTGGCCGATGTGGCGCGGGCCGTTTGCGTACGGCCAGGCGACGGCGGACAGGACTTTGCTCATGCGGTGATCCTATGGACCCGGCGCCAGCCGTTTGTCATCGGCGGCTAGCTGAAGTCGAGGTCCTCGGTGCGGCTGCGCTTCAGCTCGTAGAAGTGCTCGAAGGCCGAGAGGGTGACGAACGCGTCCCACATCTTGCCGGCGTCCTCGCCCTTCGGCGCCTTGCTGATGACGGGGCCGAAGAAGGCGTGGCCGTTGAAGGCGATGGTCGGGGTGCCGACCTCGTTGCCGACCTGGTCCATGCCGCGCCGGTGCGACTCGCGGATGGCGTCGTCGTACGACGAGTCGTCCATCGCGTCCGCGAGCGACACGTCGAGGCCGGCCTCCTCGAGCGCCGCCTCGATCATCGGGCGGTCCTTGTCCTGCTTCTCGACGTGGATGCGGGTGCCGAGCGCGGTGTAGAGCGGGAGCAGCGCCTCCTGGCCGTACTTCTCCTTGGCGGCCTGGACCACCCGCACCGGCTGCCAGGCGGTCTTCAGGAACTCGCGGTACTCGTCCGGGATGTCCTTGTCCTCGTTGAGGAACGCGAGGCTCATGATGTGCCAGGTCACCTCGATGTCGCGGACCTTCTCGACCTCGAGGATCCACCGCGAGGTGATCCACGCGAACGGGCAGGCGGGGTCGAACCAGAAGTCGGCGTTGGTCTTCGCAGTCATACCTGGTGCAAAGCCCCCGCGTGCCCGACTATTCCCGTCAGGTCAGGACGGACAGGGCGAGCCCGGCGAGCGCGGAGACGCCGAGCGTGCGCAGCACCGACCAGCGCCACCGGAACACCATCAGCAGGGCGACCGGCAGCAGCACGAACGACTCCCAGACGTAGGAGTCCCAGACCGGCACCAGCAGCCCGAGGTGATCCGCTCCCCAGCGGCGCGACTCCGCGAAGAGGGTGTGGATCGCGAAGTAGAGCGCGAGGTTGGCGATCACGCCGACGACCGCGGCGGTCACCCCCGTCAGCGCGGCGGACAGCGTCGCGTTGTCGCGCAGGCGCTCGACGTACGGCGCCCCCAGGAAGATGAAGAGGAAGCTCGGCACGAAGGTCACCCACACGACGACCACGGAGGCCAGCACGCCTGCGACCCACGGGTCGAGGCTGCCGGGGTCACGGTAGGCGCCGAGGAACGCCACGAACTGCACGACCATGATCAGCGGACCGGGCGTCGACTCGGCGAGGGCGAGGCCCTTGGTCATCTCCCCGGCCGTCACCCAGCCGAACGTGCCGACCGCCGCCTGGGCGACGTACGCGAGCACGGCGTAGGCACCGCCGAAGGTCACCAGGGCCATGCCGCCGAAGAAGACACCCTGGTCCAGGAACACCGACGTGCCCCCGTCGGCGACGATCCAGGCGACCGCCACCGGCCCGACCCACGCGACGAGTCCGACGGCCAGGATCAGGAGGTTGCGGCGCGCCGACGGCGGCGCCCGGTGCAGTGCTTCGTCGGGCACCAACGGGGAGTCGGCGCCCGGGTCCGCCGGCAGCACGGGCGCGACCATGACGTCCGGGAAGCGCCGGCCGACCAGCCAGCCGACCAGCCCGGCCGCGAAGACCACGAGCGGGAAGGGCACCGCCAGCACGGCGAGGGCGAGGAACGCCGCGCCCGCGATCGCCACCAGCCCACGGTGCCCGAGCGCGCGCCCACCGATCCTGACGACGGCCTGCACCACGACCGCGACCACCGCCGGGGCGAGGCCGACGAACAGTCCGGTCACGAGGGTGGTGTCACCCTGCGCGACGTACACGGCCGACAGCGCCAGCAACGCGACGAACCCGGGCAGGACGAAGAGGACGCCCGCGATCAGGCCGCCGGCCCACCCGTTGAGCAGCCAGCCGGTGTAGACGGCGAGCTGCTGCGCCTCGGGCCCCGGGAGCAGCATGCAGTAGCTGAGCGCGTGCAGGAACCGGCGCTCCCCGATCCACCGGCGCTCGTCGACGAGCTCACGCTGCATCACCGCGATCTGACCCGCTGGTCCGCCGAAGGTCTGGAGCGAGATCAGGAACCACGCCTTGGTCGCCGCCGACAGGGGGACGACGTGACGCTCCGGGTCGCTCACGCGGCCATGATGCCCGCTCTCTGCTTTTCACCGGCGCGCGCCCGGGTGGCAGGATGCTTCGCATGCCTGGAACCAACCTCACCAGGGACGAGGCCGCCACCCGCGCCGCCCTCCTGGACGTCACGTCGTACTCCATCGACCTGGATCTCACGACCGGCGACAAGACCTTCGGCTCGACCACCACGATCCGGTTCACCTCGACCGAGCCCGGCGCGGAGACGTTCGCCGACCTCGTGGACGCGATCGTCCACGAGATCACGCTCAACGGTGAGCCGCTCGACCCCGCCACGGCGTACGCCGACAGCCGCATCACGCTGCCGGGGCTGCAGGCGGACAACGAGCTGGTCGTCCGCGCCGACTGCACCTACTCCCACACCGGCGAGGGCCTGCACCGGTTCGTGGACCCGGTCGACGACCGCGTCTACCTCTACTCGCAGTTCGAGGTGCCGGACGCCCGTCGCGTGTTCACCACGTTCGAGCAGCCCGACCTCAAGGCCCCGTTCACGTTCAACGTCACCGCGCCCGACCACTGGAAGGTCGTCTCCAACTCGCCCTCCCCCGAGCCGGAGCCGCTCGACGAGGCCGGCGAGAGCGGCAAGGCCGTGTGGCGCTTCGCGCCGACCAAGCCGATGTCGACGTACATCACCGCGGTCGTGGCCGGCGAGTACCACGAGGTGCAGCACGTCTACCACGGCAAGCACGGCGACATCCCGCTCGGCCACTACTGCCGCCAGTCCCTCGTCGAGCACCTCGACGTCGACGTCCTGGTCGAGCTGACCCAGCAGAGCTTCGCCTTCTTCGAGGAGCAGTTCGACTACCCGTACCCCTTCGGCAAGTACGACCAGCTCTACGTGCCCGAGTACAACATGGGCGCGATGGAGAACGCCGGCTGCGTGACCCTGCGCGACGAGTACCTCCCCCGCAGCCGCCAGCCGCGCTCGTTCTACGAGTTCCGCGCCTCGGTCATCACCCACGAGATGGCGCACATGTGGTTCGGCGACCTGGTCACCATGCAGTGGTGGGACGACCTGTGGCTCAACGAGTCCTTCGCCGAGTGGGCCTGCTACTGGTGCGAGGCCGAGGCCACGGAGTACACCGACGCCTGGACGGGCTTCACCAACGCCCGCAAGCAGACCGGCTACCGCGCCGACCAGCTGCCGAGCACGCACCCGATCGCCGCGGACAACGTCGACCTGCACGCGGTCGAGGTCAACTTCGACATGATCACCTACGCCAAGGGCGCGTCGGTGCTCAAGCAGCTCGTCGCGTGGGTCGGGCTGGACCCGTTCCTCGCGGGCCTGCGGCAGTACTTCAAGGACCACGAGTTCGGCAACGCCACCTTCGCCGACCTGCTCCTGGCGCTCGAGAAGTCCTCGGGTCGCGAGCTGCAGAGCTGGGCCCAGGAGTGGCTCCAGACCGCCGGCGTCAACACCCTCACCCCCTCCTTCGAGCTCGGCTCCGAGGGCACGTACGACGCCTTCCGGATCGTCCAGACCGCCGCGCCCGAGCAGCCGACGCTGCGGCGCCACCGTCTCGGCATCGGCCTGTACGACGAGGTCGACGGCCGCCTGGTGCGGCGGGAGTACCTCGAGGTCGACATCGAGGGCGCCGAGACCGTCGTGACCGAGCTGGCCGGCAAGCAGCAGCCGGACCTCCTGCTGCTCAACGACCAGGACCACGCGTACGCCAAGATCCGGCTCGACGAGCGGTCCCTCGCGACGGTGACCGGCGGGCTGTCCAAGCTCGACGACTCGCTCGCCCGCGCGCTGGTGTGGAGTGCTGCGTGGGACATGACCCGCGACGCGGAGATGTCGGCAACCGACTTCGTCCGCCTCGTGCTCGCCAACATCGGCGCCGAGACCGACTCGTGGGGCGTCACCCGGATCCCGACGTACGCCGCTCTCGCGGTCAACGCCTACAGCGCCCCCGAGCACCGGGCGGCCCTGCGCGCCGAGTGGGAGTCGGGCCTGCGCGAGCTGCTGCTCGCCGCGGAGCCGGGCAGCGACCACCAGCTGACCTTCACCCGGTCCTACGCCTCGGCCGCGCACAGCGACCAGGCACTCGCCGACGTCGCGGGGCTGCTCGACGGGACGTGGACGGTCGACGGGCTGGCGATCGACCAGGACCTGCGCTGGGTGCTCGTCACCTCGCTCGCGGCTGCAGGTCGCTCCGGCGAGACCCTCGTCGCGGCCGAGCTCGAGCGCGACAAGACGATCGCGGGCAAGGAGAAGGCCGCCGCCGCCCGGGTCGCGCAGCCCACGGCCGAGGCCAAGGCGGACGGCTGGCGGGCGATCCTCGACCCCGGCACGCCCAACGAGACCCACCGGGAGATCGTGTTCTCGATCTTCCGCTACGGGCAGGACGACGTGATCGCGCCGTACCTCGAGCAGTACCTCGAGGCCGCCGACACCGTCATCGACACCCTCGGCTTCCACAAGGCCTCGGTCGTGCTGGAGCACGGCTTCCCGAAGGCCCTCGGCTCGCCCGAGCTGGTCGCGCGCGTGGACGCCTGGCTGGCCGCCAGCACCGCGCCGAAGGGTGCGGTCCGCTACGTCACCGAGGGCCGCGCCGACGTCGTACGCGCCCTTGCCGCGCAGGCCAAGGACGCCTGACCAACGCCGAGTCGGCGCCAGTTTGC
>NZ_BAABKM010000003.1:300000-406567 GCF_039543825.1 Nocardioides conyzicola
GCGTGCCGCTCGATCAGCGCGTTGTGCGGCAGGTCGTGCTCGAGGTTCTCGCCGCTGGCGGTCGACAGCGGGGTCAGGACGAGCGCGACCAGGCTGACCGCAGCGGGGAGCGGGCCGGCCCACGCGCGGAAGCGCGGGACCAGCACGGCGCCGATCACCATCACGACCGCCAACGGCACGAACACGACGGTCGCGTGCACCAGGAGCGGGTGCACCGGTAGGCCGAAGACGTCGGAGGGCATGCACGGTCCTTTCGTACGGCGCACCCGGTGTGCGCCAGCTGTCCCAGGCTCGCGACACCCGGGTCAGCGGGACGCCAAGGCGACCTCAAATCCGGGTCAAACCCCGGGCTGGACCGGGAGCGTGACCGGCGAGGTCGGGCCGACCCCGGTGGTCGTCCGCACGGTGAAGGTCAGCTCCTCGGCGCTGTGCGGCACGGTCCTCGGCACGACCACGGAGCCGGTCGACTCCTCCTGCAGGTCGAACGGGACGGTCCCGAGGTCGGTGCCGCCCGCGGTCACGACGACGGAGCCGGCGCAGCCCCGGTCACCGGTGCCGCAGGTGACCTGGACGCTGGTCGTGCCGTCGGCGGCCGGCGCGGCCGTCGTGCTGGTGATGGCGAGCAGCGACGGGAAGACGATCCCGGTGGCGGTGTCGTCGCCCTGGGGGTCGAAGCAGCCGTCGAACTCGAAGACCGGGTTGGTGACCTCCCGTCCCTTGCTGTCCGTCATCGTCAGGAAGCCCGTGAGCTTGCTGGGTCCGCTGGCCGTGTAGCAGTCGTTGCTGTGCACGTTGAGCTCGAACTTGCCGTAGCCCTCCGGTGGCATCGGCACCTCGGGGTCGGTCCAGCTCATCAGGCATACCCAGTCCCCTCCGGGGCCGACGTCCTTGCCCACGGCCCCGGCCTTGTCACACATGGCCCGGGCGTCGAGGGAGGCCGGGGTGACCCCGGTCCGACCTTGGAGCTCGGCCTGCTTCGTGTAGAGGTTGGCGAAGGTGACGGGCAGCGACCGCTCGAGGCGGGCCCGGGTCACGGTGCTGCGGTCGCCGCCGTTGGCCGCGATGACGGCGGTGCCGAGTCCCAGCACGACCAGCAGGGCGACGACGGCGGTGAGGATGGTGCGACGCATGGCGGTCAGCCTCCAGTGATGTCACGACGACGGAGCAGGACGAAGGCGACGGCCAGCGAGAGGGCGCACCAGGCGCCGCTGGTCAGCAGACCGTCGAGGAGCGGGCCCGTGAAACGGGGCTGGGTGAGCAGGCCGTGCCAGGCCTCGAACGGCGTGCTGAGCAGGAAGGGCCGGATCGCCTCGACGCCGCCAAGAGCCCCGACGAGCTGCATGACCATGCCGATCACGACCGGAGCCGCGATGCCGACGGCGGGGTTGCGCGACCACACGGACAGCAGGATCGCCAGGCAGGTGAAGCCCAGCATCGGCGGCAGCATCGAGGCCCAGCTGGCGGCCACGAGCCGGAGCGCCTCGGCCGCCGGGATGGTCTGGCCCGACAGCCCGATCAGCGGCTGGTGACCGACGATCAGCAGGCTGGCGACGATGGTGGAGGTCGCGAGCACCAGCAGCACGACCGCCGCGAAGCCGGCAGCGGTCAGGGTCTTGGCCCAGAACAGCTGCCCGCGGCTGGTGGAGCGGGTGAGCACGGTCTTCCAGGTGCCGTGCTGGTCCTCGCTGGCGAAGATGTCCCCGGCCACGATCGCCGTCAGCAGCGGGAGCACCCACTGCGAGGCGAAACCCAGGACGAGGAAGGCGAGGGCGTACCCGTTCTCGGTGGCGAACCGACCGAGCAGGGTGTCCTTCGGCGGCCGGGACTGGCCCTGGATGACCACGACGACCACGATCGGCATGAGCACGGCGCCGACGAGGACGGCGCGGGCACGGTACTGGGCACGCAGCTTGCGCAGCTCCCACCGCAGCGGGGCGATCACACCGACGCTCATCGCGACTCCTCCTGGGGGCGGTCGGTGAGCATGAAGAACAACGCCTCCAGCGGCGTCTGGGTCGGGGTGAGCTCGAGCAGCTCGATGTCGGCCTGGATGATGGACGCGACGTAGCCCGACACCTGCCGCTGCGCACCGGTCACCACCAGCCCCGGGCCGGCCTCACCCCCGGAGTCGGCGACGACGGTCACCGCCGGGTGCCGTCGGGCGATGGCGATCGCTCGCTCGTCGTGGGAGGTCGAGAGGCGGTATCCGGGATCGGGCGCCATCCGCCGCAGCTCCGCGATCGTGCCGTGGAACGCGACCGTGCCGGTCCGCATGATCGTGACGTTGTCGCAGATCTCCTCGACCTCGTCCATGTGGTGCGAGCTGAGCAGCACGGTCAGCCCGCTGGCCGCGAGCCGCTTCACCAGCGCCCGCATGTCCCGGATGCCGCCGGGGTCCAGGCCGTTGGCGGGCTCGTCGAGGACCAGCAGCCGCGGCTCGCGCAGCAGGCTGGCCGCGACGCCCAGTCGTTGCCGCATGCCGTACGAGTAGCCACCGACCTTCTGGTCGGCGCGGTCGGTCATCTCCACGAGCTCGAGGACCTCCTCGAGCAGGCCGGGTCGGACGCCGCCGTCGAGGAGGACGAGTCCGTCGAGGTTCTGCCGGCCCGTGAGGTACGGGTAGAACTTCGGGCTCTCGATGAACCCGGCGACCCCGTCGAGGACGCCCACCCCGTCGCCCGCCCAGGTCCGGCCGAAGACCTCGATCGTGCCGGAGTCGGGCCGGATCAGCCCGAAGAGCATCCGGAGGAAGGTCGTCTTGCCGGCGCCGTTGGGCCCGAGCACGCCGTACACCTCCCCCGCCTTCACCCGGATCGAGATGTCGTCCACGGCCCGCACGGAGCCGAACGTCTTGGTGACGCCGACGGCGTCGACTGCCAGTGCATCGGTCATGCCGCGCACCGTAGGAGAGGCAACATGAAGGGACGATGAATCCACCGTCGGGGGTGCAGAGTGGGACCGTGCGGATCCTGGTGGCGGAGGACGATGTCCGGCTCGCCGACCTCCTCGAGCAGTCGCTGACCGAGGCCGGGTGGGACGTCGAGGTCGTCCACGACGGGACCGCCGCCTACGGCCGGGCGCTGCCCGACGGCCTCCCGTACGACGTCCTGCTCCTCGACTGGATGCTGCCCGGGACCGACGGGGTCACCGTCTGCCGGCGGCTGCGCAGCCTCGGCGTCACGACTCCCGTCCTGATGCTGACGGCCCGCGGGGACGTGCGCGACCGGATCGACGGGCTCGACGCCGGCGCCGACGACTACCTCGCCAAGCCGTTCGACCTCGACGAGCTGCTGGCCCGCCTGCGGGCGCTGCGCCGGCGCTCGGCGTACGGCGAGGACGCGGTCGTCGAGGTCGACGACCTGGTGGTCGACCCGATGTCCCGACGGGTCTCGCGCGCGGGCACCCCGATCGAGCTGTCCGCCCGGGAGTTCGACGTCCTGCACCTGCTGGTCGCCCGGGCCGGGCAGGTCGTGTCCCGCTACACGATCCTCGACGAGGTCTGGGACGGCGAGACCGACCTGCGCAGCAACGTGATCGACGTGCACCTGGCCTCGATCCGGTCCAAGATCGACCGCCCCTTCGGGACCAGCACCATCACGACGGTCCGTGGCGCCGGCTACCGGGTCGATCCCGCGTGAGCCGCCTGCCGCTGCGGGTCCGGCTGGTGGCCGGGTTCGTCCTCGCCATGCTCGTGCTGCTGATCGCGGCCGGCGCGTTCGTCTACTGGCGGGTCGAGTACGCCCTGGACCGCGGGCTCGACACCGAGCTCGACCAGGCGGCCGCGACCATCGCACCCCTGGTCGGTGCGTCCGGCCGGGTCGGCTCCCCCGAGGCAGCGGCCGCCACCGGGGCGGGGTGGCAGGTGCTGGACCGGACCGGGCGCGTCGTGGACTCCGGAGGCCCCGCGCCCGCCGGCCCGCTCGTCGACCCCGGCGACCTGGCCCGGGTGGGGTCCGGCACGCTGACCGAGGACATCGGCACGCTCCTGCCGGTCACCCCCGACCCCTACCGGGTGCAGGTGACGGCGGTCGAGCCGGGCTCGGCCTACCTGGTGGTGGCCGTGCGCCGCGGCCACCGGGACGAGGCGCTGCGCGAGCTGCTGCTGCAGCTGACGCTCGCCGGCCTCGGTGCGCTCGCGATCGCCGCCGTCGTCGGCGACGTGCTGGCCCGGGCGGCTCTCCGACCGGTCGAGCGCTACCGCCGCCGTGCGGCCGACATCGCCGGCGGCGCGGCCGGGCTGCGTCTCGACGTACCTCCGGGACGCGACGACGAGATCACCCGCCTCGGCCACACGCTCAACGACATGCTCGCCGCCCTCGAGCGGTCGCTCGAGCACGAGCGACGCTTCGTCGACGACGCCAGCCACGAGCTGCGGACACCGCTGACGCTGCTCAAGAGCAGGATCCAGCTCGCCCGTCGCCGTACCCGCACGATCGACGAGCACGAGCGCACGCTGGACGAGCTGGCCGTCGACGTGTCCCGGCTGGCCGACCTCGCCGAGCAGCTGCTGGAGCTCGGGTCGGTCACGTCGACGACGGGCACGACGACCGACGTCAACGTGGTGGTCGGCGCCGTCGTCGAGCGCCGCCGCCTGGCGCTCCCCGAGCGGGCCGACGACATCGAGGTGACGCTGGCGCCCGCCCGCGTCTCCGCCGCGCTCGACCCGATTGCCGTCGAGCGGGTCGTCGACAACCTCGTGCAGAACGCCCTTCTCCACGGTCGAGCGCCGGTCCGCGTCACCGTCGCCGTGGTCGACGACTGGGTCCGCCTCACCGTGCGCGACGACGGCGAGGGCATGACCCCGGACCTGCTCGAGACGGCGACCGCGCGGTTCACCCGCTCCCCGGGCGCGCGGTCGCGGCCCGGTGCCGGCCTGGGCCTGTCCCTGGTCGACCAGGTGGTCACCGAGGCCGGTGGCGAGCTGCGCCTGTGCTTCGCCGGCACCCACGCCAGCCACGGCACCACGGCACCGGTCCCGTGCGAGCACGGCGACGGCATGACCGTCAGCGTCCTCCTCCCGACGTCGCATCGCTGAGCGACGCGACCCGGCTCCCCCGGCGGGAAGTGCCGAGGGAGCCGTGTCGGTGCGGACGAGCGGCCGGGTCGAGCGGCCGCCGGCCGGGTCAGAGGATGTAGAGCATCTCCTGGTAGGTGGGTAGCGCCCACAGGTCGTCGGCCACCAGGCCCTCGAGGGTGTCGGCGGCGGTGCGCACCGCCGCCATCGCCGGGAGCACCGTGTCGCGGAGGTACGTCGCCGCGACGATCCCGTCGCTGTCGTGCTCGTGCGCGATCGCGGAGGCGAGCGTGACGAGCGCGGCCCGGAGGTCGGCGATCGGGCCGGAGACCTCGTCGAGGAGGGACAGGTCCGCCTCGACACCGGCCGCCTTGAGCGCCGCCACGTTCTGCGCGAGCTCGGTCTGGTAGCGGACCGCTGCCGGCAGGATCGTCGTCTGTCCCATCTCGAGGGTCAGGTTGGCCTCGACCGAGACGGTCAGGACGTACTGCTCGATGCCGACCTCGTAGCGGCTGTGCATCTCGCGCTCGTTGAAGACGTTGTACTTCGAGAACAGCTCGATCGCCTCGGGCGTGATCAGCTCGGGCAGCGCGTCGATCGTCGTGCGCAGGTTCTTGAGCCCGCGCTGCTCGGCCTCGATCGGCCACTCGTCGGAGTAGCCGTTGCCGTTGAAGATCACCTTGCCGTGGTCGGCGATGATCGTCGCCAGCAGCGCCTGCACCGCGTCGTTGAAGTCGGTGCCCTCGGCGACCGCCGTCTCGAGCTCGGTCGCGCAGTAGTCGAGCGCCTCCGCCATGATCGTGTTGAGCATGACCATCGGCCCGGCGACGGTCTGGAGGGAGCCCGGCGCGCGGAACTCGAACCGGTTGCCGGTGAACGCGAACGGCGAGGTGCGGTTGCGGTCGCCCGGGTCCTTGGTCAGGTCGGGCAGGGTGTCGACGCCGATGGCGAGGGTGCCGCGCTCCTTGGAGTGGGTCGCGCCGCCCTTGGCGATCTGGTCGAACACGTCGGCCAGCTGGTCGCCGAGGAAGATCGAGATGATCGCCGGCGGGGCCTCGTTGGCGCCGAGGCGGTGGTCGTTGCTGGCCGAGGCCACCGACGCGCGCAGCAGGCCGCTGTAGAGGTCGACGCCGCGGATGATGGCGCCGCAGAAGACGAGGAACTGCGCGTTGTCGTGCGGGCTGTCCCCCGGCACGAAGAGGCTGCCGAGCTCGCTGTTGCCCAGCGAGAAGTTCACGTGCTTGCCCGAGCCGTTGACGCCGGCGAACGGCTTCTCGTGGAAGAGGCACTCCATGCCGTGCTTCTTGGCGACGGACTTGAAGGTCGTCATCAGCAGCTGCTGGTGGTCGGAGCCCTGGTTGGCCCGCTCGAACATCGGCGCGACCTCGAACTGGCCGGGCGCGACCTCGTTGTGACGGGTCTTGGCCGGGATGCCGAGCTTGAAGAGCTCCCGCTCGGTGTCCATCATGAACGCCAGCACGCGCTCCGGGATGGCGCCGAAGTAGTGGTCGTCGAACTCCTGGCCCTTCGGCGGCTTGGCGCCGAAGAGGGTGCGGCCCGCGTTGATCAGGTCGGGGCGCGACAGGAAGAAGTGGCGGTCGATCAGGAAGTACTCCTGCTCGGGACCGAGGTACGACACGACGTGCTCGGAGTTGTCGTAGCCGAAGAGCTTGAGCACGCGCTCGGCGTGCACCGCCATCGCCTGCTGCGAGCGCAGGATCGGCGTCTTGTGGTCGAGCGCCTCGCCGGTCATCGAGATGAAGACCGTCGGGATGCACAGCGTGTTGCCGTTCGGGTTCTCCAGGACGTACGCCGGGCTCATCACGTCCCAGCCGGTGTAGCCACGGGCCTCGAACGTGTTGCGCAGGCCGCCGTTCGGGAAGCTGGACGCGTCCGGCTCGCCCTGGATCAGGGTCTTGCCCGAGAACGACGCGAACGCCGTGCCGTCGCCGACCGGGTCGAGGAAGCTGTCGTGCTTCTCGGCGGTCAGCCCGGTCAGCGGGTAGAAGACGTGCGCGTAGTGGGTCGCGCCCTTCTCGAGCGCCCAGTCCTTCATCGCCGAGGCGACGGCGTCGGCGACCAACGGGTCCAGCGGAGCGGACTTCTCGATGGTCGCGAGCACCGACTTGTACACCGACTTCGGCAGGCGCTTCTGCATGACGCTCACGCTGAAGACGTTCGAGCCGAAGATCTCGCCCGGCTCCTCGCCGGGGTCGAAGCTGATCGCCGGGGCGACGTACGCCTCGACGTCCGCGATGGCCTGCAGACGTACCTTGTTCCCACTCATTGGTCCTGGCTCCCTCACGCGCACGCCGCTCCCCACGGCCGGTGACCGCGAAGTTACGGGTGCCACGTGTCCGCGTTGTTTCGGCCCGGTGTCACGCACGCACGGACTTGCTGTGAGCTCCCGACACGTGTCCGTAACCCACGGGGTCGGGTGAGGCGCTACCGTCCTGTCGGCCGGGTTCCGACGGACCCCCGGCGAGACACGAGAAGGTCACTGTCCGATCACGGAACGATAACGGGCGCGTTCGTGGCATCATCCGTCCCCATGGAGGGAGTTCCGCAGCCGGTCCGCCGCGCCGTCGTGGTCGAGGACGACCGCGACATCCGCGAGCTGATCACCCACGCTCTCACCGATCTCGGGCTCGAGGTGACCGCGGTCGACACCGGTCCCGGCGGGGTCGCGGCGGTGCGAGCGGTCAACCCCGACCTGGTCACCCTCGACCTCGGCCTGCCCGGGATCGACGGCATCGAGGTCTGCCGTCAGATCCGCGAGACCACGGACGCCTACATCATCATGGTGACCGCGCGCTCCGACGAGATCGACCGCCTGCTGGGCCTCGAGACCGGCGCCGACGACTTCATGGCGAAGCCGTTCAGCCTCCGCGAGCTCCAGGCCCGCGTCAACGCGATGTTCCGTCGCCCGCGACCGAGCGTCCCGGCGGAGGGCGACGTCGCCGAGGTGCTGTCGTACGGCGAGCTCCGCGTCGACGTCTCCGCCCGCCGGGTCCACCGCGAGGGCGAGGAGCTGCTCCTCACCCGCACCGAGTTCGACCTGCTCACCGAGCTGATGCGGTCCCCCGCCAGGGTCGTCACCCGCGAGGAGCTGCTCAAGGCCGTGTGGGGCACGCCGTGGATCGGAGACACCCACGTCGTCGAGGTCCACGTCGGCAACCTGCGCCGCAAGCTCGGCGGCTCCCGCTACATCCGCACCGTGCGCGGCGTCGGCTACCGGATGGAAGAGCCCGTCCGCCAGCCGTAGGACGGCGGGACGACGCGGACTGGTCGCTGGTCGCGACGACCGGCACCTGCGACGGAGGTGCGGGGCACCGCCCGCTGCCTACGTTGCTGAGGTGATCCACCATCGAACCCTCGGGACCCTCGCCGCCACCCTGCTCGTCGTCGCCGTCGCGGCTCTCGCGTGCGGCACCTCGGAGCCGTCCGCTCGCGACCACGTCGGCGTGCCCCGGCTCCGGGCGGCTACCGACCAGGGCCCCGGCGGCGGCCCCTTCGACACCAGCCGACCGACGATCGGCAACCTCGACCCCGACCTCCTCGCCGCCCTGCAGGCCGCGGCGAAGGACGCGAGCGACGACGGGGTGGGCCTGCTCGTGACCAGCGGCTGGCGCAGCAAGGCCCACCAGCGGCGCCTCTTCACGGAGGCGGTGAGCAAGTACGGGAGCGAGGAGGAGGCGCGCCGCTACGTGTCCACTCCCGACACGTCCGCCCATGTCACCGGGGACGCCGTCGACATCGGCCCGACCGACGCCGACGACTGGCTGATCCAGCACGGGGACCGCTACGGGCTCTGCCAGGTCTTCGCCAACGAGATCTGGCACTTCGAGCTGGCCACCACGCCCGGTGGCGAGTGCCCCCAGATGTACGCCGACAGCAGCGAGCGCGGCTGAGGCGGCCGTCCTACTCCCAGAAGATCCGGTCGACCACGGCCCGGGCGAGCCGGGTGAAGCGCAGCTGGTCGTTGACCATCGCGTCGGACGACCCCGGCGGGTAACCGAGGATCGCGGCCACCGCCGCCCGCTCGCGGAAGTCGTGCGGCAGCTCGTCACCGGGCTTGCCGCGCACCAGCGTGACCGCGTTGCGGACCCGGCTGACCCGGCGCCAGCTCTGCTGCAGGACCGCGGCGTCGTCCTCGCCGATCAGGTCGGCGTCGCGGGCCGCGGCGAGGGCCTCGAGGGTGCGCGAGGTCCGCAGCCCCTCGACCGTGCCGGCGAAGCGCATCTGGAGGAGCTGGATGGTCCACTCGATGTCGGCGAGGCCACCGCGGCCGAGCTTGAGGTGGGTGTGCGGGTCGGCCCCGCGCGGCAGCCGCTCGGAGTCGACGCGGGCCTTGATCCGGCGTACCTCCATCACGTCGTCGCGCGAGATGCCCTCCGGCGGGTAGCGCAGCGGCGCGATCAGCTCCTCGAACCGCACCCTCAGGTCGAGGTCGCCGACCACCGCGTCGGCGCGGAGCAGCGCCTGCGCCTCCCACACCTTCGACCACTTCGCGTAGTAGGCGGCATAGGAGTCCAGGGACCGCACGAGCGCGCCCTGCTTGCCCTCGGGGCGCAGGTCGGCGTCGATCTCGAGCGCCGGGTCGGGTCCGGGGAGGGCCAGCAGGCGGCGCAGCTCGTTGGCGACGGCCTGGGCGTACGACGACGCGACCTGCGGGTCGGCGCCCGGGAGCGGGTCGTGCACGAACATCACGTCGGCGTCGCTGCCGTAGGACAGCTCGAACCCGCCGTACCGACCCATCGCCACGACCGCCATCCGGGTGGGTGCCTCGTCCAGGCCGCGCTGCGTGCGCGCGACCCGCCCGGCGACCGCGAGCGTGGCCTCGAGCGTCGCGTCGGTGAGACGGGACAGCCCGGCGCCGACGTCGGCGACGTCGGTCTGGCCGAGCAGGTCGCCAGCGGCGATCCGCAGCAGCTCCCGGCGCCGGATGCCCCGGATCGCCTTGGCGGCGACCTCGGGCTCGTCCTCGTGGCGGCCGGCCAGCGACAGCATCTCCTCGGTCAGCGCCTCGGCCCCCAGCGGGTGCAGGTCGCCGGCGAGCATCCGGACCCCCTGCGGCTCGCGCTCCAGCAGGTCCGTGGCGTAGCGCGAGGTGGCCAGGATCCGGGCCAGCCGCTCGGCGACCTGCCCCTCGTCGCGCAGGGTGGAGAGGTACCACGGCGTCGCGCCGAGCGACTCGCTGATCCGCCGGAAGCCGAAGAGGCCGGCGTCCGGGTCGGGAGCGTCGGCGAACCACGACAGCATCGCCGGCATCAGGGTGCGCTGGATCTGCGCGGTCCGGCTCAACCCGGACGTGAGCGCCTCGAGGTGGCGCAGCGCCGAGCGCGAGTCGGCGAACCCCAGCGCGTGCAGCCGCAGCTCCGCTGCCTCCGGCGACAGCCGCGCCTCGTCGCCCGGGATCCGCGCCACCGCCGCGAGCAGGGGGCGGTAGAAGAGCTTCTCGTGCAGCCGGCGTACCTCTCGCCGGTGGTGCTGCCAGGTCTTGTCGAGGATGCCGACCGGGTCCTTGAGGAAGTTCATGCTGCGGCCGAGCCGGCGCAGGGAGGCCTCGTCGTCGGGCACGACGTGGGTACGCCGCAGGCCGTGCAGCTGGATGCGGTGCTCCAGCGTGCGCAGGAAGGCGTAGGCGTCGTGCAGGGCCTCGCCGTCCTCGCGACCGACGTACCCGCCCTCGGCGAGCGCGGCCAGCGCGCTCAGCGTGGTGGACGACCGGATCGCCGGGTCGGCACGGCCGTGCACGAGCTGCAGGAGCTGGACGGCGAACTCGACGTCACGCAGCCCACCGGCGCCGAGCTTGAGCTGGCGCTGCGCCTCGCGCGCGGGGATGTGCTCGACCACCCGGCGGCGCATCGCCTGGGTGTCCTGCACGAAGCCGTCCCGCTCGGCCGCCGACCACACCATCGGCGCGACCATCTCGACGAACTCGCGTCCCAGGGCGAGGTCGCCCGCCACCGGCCGGGCCTTGAGCAGGGCCTGGAACTCCCAGGTGCTCGCCCAGCGCTCGTAGTAGCCGCGGTGGCTGGCGATCGTGCGCACCAGCGGCCCAGCCTTGCCCTCGGGGCGCAGGTTGGCGTCGACCGGCCAGATCGTGCCCTCGCCGGTGTGGTCGGAGCAGATCCGCATCAGGTTGCTGGCCAGCTGGGTGGCGGCGCGCATCGCGGCGTTCTCGTCGGCGCCGTCGACCGGGGCGTAGGCGTAGATGACGTCGACGTCGGAGACGTAGTTGAGCTCGTGGCCGCCGCACTTGCCCATCGCGATCACGGCGAGCCGGGCCAGGTCGGCGTCGGGACCCACCCGCTGGCGGGCGATCGCCATCGCCGCCTCGAGCGTGCCGGCGGCGAGGTCCGCGAGCTCGGCGGCGGCGTCGTCGACGCCGAGGTCGTGGGTCAGGTCACGGGCAGCGAGGCGGAGCAGCAGCCGGCGGTACTCGACCCGGAGCGCGTCGACCGCCTCCGCGTCGGGCTTGCCGGTCACCGCCGCCAGCAGCGACTCCCGCATCGCCCAGGCGGCGGGCCGGGTCGAGCCGAGGACGGGCTCGGTGAGCTCGCGCCAGTGCTCGGGATGCCGGACCAGGTGGTCGGCGAGCGCCTCGCTCGCCCCGAGCACGCACAGCACCCGCATCGCGGTGCCCTCGTCGTCGACGAGGGCCCGGACGAGCACGTCGGGGTCGTCGACCCGGTCGCGCAGCCGCAGCAGCCCGTCGAGCGCCGCGTCCGGGTCGGCGGTGCGGCCCAGCAGCGCCAGCAACGGATCCGCGGCGTCGCCGAGACGGCCGAGCGACGCGGCAGCTGCCTCCGCGTCCTGGAAGCCCAGGCGCAGCAGGTTGCCCTTGCTGGTCGCCGCCCGCGTCATCGCACCAGCGCCGCGAACCCGTGGGCCAGCGGCCGCCAGGCCTCGTCCAGCTCGGCCCGGGCGGCGTCGATCTCCCGCAGCAGCGCGTCGGTGTCGATGCCGCGGGTCTCGTGGCTGCCGCGGTCCTCCTCGGCCCAGGGCCGCAGCACCTCGGCGTCGACCTCGGGGTGCAGCTGCACGCCCCACATCGCCGGGGCGTAGCGCACCGCCTGCACCTCGCCGTACGCCGTCTCCGCGAGCAGCGTGGCGCCGTCCGGCAGGGCGGTGACGACGTCGTCGTTCCACTGCACTCCGCGCCGGGGTGTCGCGAGCGGCCCCATCAGGGCGTCGGCCGGCGCCGCCGCGGTCCAGCCCAGGTCGAGCAGTCCGACCTGCTGGCCGCGCGGGTTGCGCTCGACCCGGCCGCCGAGGGCCGACGCGATCAGCTGGTGGCCCAGGCAGATGCCGAGCGTCGGCAGGCCGCTCCCCCGCGCCTCCCGGACCAGCTCCTTGACCGGGCCGAGCCACGCGTGCGTGGCGTCGTCGTCGGCGCCCATCGGACCGCCGAGGACCAGCAGCCCGGCGTACGACGTGAGCGGCGGCAGGTCGGGACCTCTGTAGGGACGTCGTACGTCGAGCGCGCAGCCGGCCTCCGCCAGCCAGTCGCCGAAGGGCGCCGGCGGACACTCGGCGTCGTGCTCGACGACGAGCACCACCGGCGTGGTCACGAGGCGTCCCGCTCCGGCGCGACCGTGACGACGAGCAGCCCGATCCCGGTGACGGCGGTCAGCAGCCCGATCCAGATCGGGATGAGCGGCACCGACAGCACGATCGTCGCGACGCCGGTCACGATGGTGAGCGGCTTGGCCTTCTCGGTCCCCCCACGGACGGCCTGCAGGGCCAGGCCGCCGAGCACAGCGAGGACGACGGCGACGCCGATCACGATGATCCCGTAGCGGACGTAGTCGCCGAGGACGAGCGGCAGCCCCAGGACCACCAGCACGACCGTGAAGCCGAGGATCACGTAGAGCAGCCGGCGGATCCCCTTGGCACGCTCCGCGGACAGGATCTCCTCGCTCATCAGATCACCGGGAGCATGCGCTCCCGCTCGAAGGGCGAGACCTGGCCGCGGTAGTCGTCCCACTCGGCCCGCTTGTTGCGCAGGAAGAAGTCGAAGACCTGCTCACCGAGGGTGTCGGCGAGGAGCTCGGAGCTCTCGGCGATGTTGATCGCGTCGTAGAGGCTGCGCGGGAGCGGCTCGATGCCCAGGCTGCGGCGCTCGCGCTCGGAGAGCGACCACACGTCGTCCTCGGCCTCGCGCGGCAGCTCGTAGCCCTCCTCGATGCCCTTCATGCCGGCGGCCAGCACGACGGCGTACGCCAGGTAGGGGTTGCAGGCGGCGTCGAGCGAGCGCAGCTCGACGCGGGTCGACTGGCCCTTGAGCGGCTTGTACATCGGCACCCGGATCATCGCCGATCGGTTGTTGTGGCCCCAGCAGATGTACGACGGCGCCTCGGCTCCCCAGAGCATCCGCTTGTAGCTGTTGACCCACTGGTTGGTGACGACGCTGATCTCGTTGGCGTGCTTGAGGATGCCGGCGATGAACTGGCGGCCGGTCTTGGAGAGCTGGTACTCGGCGCCGGCCTCGAAGAACGCGTTGTTGTCGCCCTCGAAGAGCGAGACGTGGGTGTGCATGCCGGAGCCCGGGTGCTCGGTGTAGGGCTTGGGCATGAAGGACGCCCACAAGCCCTGGCTCAGCGCCACCTCCCGGATCACCGTGCGGAAGGTCATGATGTTGTCGGCCGTGGACAGCGCGTCGGCGTAGCGCAGGTCGATCTCCTGCTGGCCCGGGCCGCCCTCGTGGTGGCTGAACTCCACGGAGATGCCCATCTGCTCGAGCATCCCGATCGCCTCGCGCCGGAAGTCGGCGCCCATCGACTGTGCCGTGTGGTCGAAGAAGCCGCTGCGGTCGGCCGGGACCGGCGCGGACCCGTCCTCGGGGACGTCCTTGAACAGGTAGAACTCGATCTCGGGGTGCGTGTAGAACGTGAACCCCTTCTCGGCCGCCTTGCTCAGCGTGCGCTTGAGGACGAAGCGCGGGTCGGCGTACGACGGGGAGCCGTCGGGCATCACGATGTCGCAGAACATCCGGGCGGTCGACGGGCCCTCGCCGCTGCGCCACGGCAGGATCTGGAAGGTCGACGGGTCCGGCTTGGCGAGCATGTCGGACTCGTAGACGCGGGCGAAGCCCTCGATCGACGAGCCGTCGAAGCCGATGCCCTCCGCGAACGCCTGCTCCAGCTCGGCCGGAGCCACCGCGACCGACTTCAGGAAGCCGAGCACGTCGGTGAACCAGAGCCGGACGAACCGGACGTCACGCTCTTCGAGTGCCCTCAGTACGAAGTCTTCCTGCTTGCCCATGGCAGCACCCTATTGGCTGGTCGCGGGTGCTCCGGAAGTGCGTCGCCATGCGGCCAGTCCGATCGCGCCGAGCGCGAGCGGGCCGCCGATCGTGAAGACCCGCCAGACCACCAGACCGGCGACCGCGGCGGCCTCGACCTCGGCTCCCCCGGCCTGGACGATCGCCGCCAGGACGAGCGCGTCGACGATGCCGATCCCGGAGAACGGGAAGAGCGTGAAGGGGTAGGCGAAGAGGTACGCGATCGCGATGTCGACGATCGGCACCTCACCGGTGTCGAGGCCGACGAAGCGCAGCGACATCACGAGCATGGTCAGGTCGACGACCAGCATGGCGCTGAGCGCCAGGATCGACCGCGGGAACCCGCGGCGGAAGCGGGCCGCCACGTCGACGCGGAACTGCACGCAGGCGGCCGACCACGCCTCCGGGTCGATGCTCCTGCGGACCCGCGCCGCGACCCCGCCCGCCGTCGTACCGACCTTGCGCGCGAGCGCCTCGCTCCGGACGACGAGCATCAGGCCGACGAAGATCGTGACCGAGATCGCGACGCTGACCAGGTCGGCCCAGCGCAGCCCCACCTCGCCTCCGGTCACCGCCAGCAGGACGAAGCCGACCACCGGGGCGCCGAAGCGGACGATGTAGAACGTGAGCGTGTTCATCAGGGTGCCGGCGAGGCCCTTCGCGACCGGGACGCCCCACGATGAGAACATCGCCATCCGCAGCGCGATGTCGCTCGGCGGTGGCGCGATCGTGGACATCAGGATGGCGACCTGGTCGTTCTGCGTCGCGCGGTAGGCCGAGACGCCCGGGATGTAGAGCGACAGCGGGAGCGCGTTGAGCACCTGTCGGACGACCAGGACGGCGAGCAGCACCGGCGCGTGCCACCAGGCGAGGTGCGCCAGGGCGGCGCGCACCTCGCCCCAGTCGACCTGTCCGACGAGGCGGACGACGACGACGGTGACCACCAGGGCCACCGCGAGGAGGCCGAGGCGGACGAGCCAGGGCTTCAGAAGTCGACCGGCTCGCGGATGATCGGGCAGGTCATGCAGTGGCCGCCGCCGCGGCCGCGGCCGAGCTCGGCGCCCACGATCGTGATGACCTCGACGCCGGCCTTGCGGAGCAGCGTGTTGGTGAGCGTGTTGCGGTCGTAGGTGAAGACCACGCCCGGCTCGAGGGCCACCGCGTTGTTGCCGCTGTCCCACTGCTGCCGCTCGGACTGGTAGACGTCTCCGCCGGTGTCGATCACCTGGATCGACGGGAGGCCCAGCTCGCGCGCCACGACGTCGACGAACTTCGCCGAGCCCTCGTCGCGCACCTCGACGCCGGGCGCCGTGTCGGACGGCATCAGCGTGAACGTGTGCACCGCGTCCATGATCGTCGGGTAAAGCGTGACGATGTCGCGGTCCACGAACGTGAAGACCGTGTCCAGGTGCATCGCGGCGCGCAGCTTGGGCATGCCGGCCACGACCACCCGGGTCGCCGCACCCTGGTCGAAGAGCGCCTTGGCGACCTGGGTGATCGCCTGTCGCGACGTGCGCTCGCTCATGCCGACCAGCACGACGCCGTTGCCGACGGGCATCACGTCGCCGCCCTCGAAGGTGGCCTGGCCCCAGTCCTGGTCGGGGTCGCCCCACCACACGGTGGAGCCGACGTAGTCGGGGTGGAACTGGTAGATCCCCTTGTAGATGAGGGTCTCCTCCTTGCGTGCCGGCCAGTAGAGCGGGTTCATGGTGAGGCCGCCGTACAGCCAGCAGGTGGTGTCGCGCGTGTAGAGCGTGTTGGGCAGCGGCGGCATCAGGTACTCGCGGGCACCGGTCGACTCACGGGCCAGGCTGACGTAGTCGGAGCGGAAGTCGCCGGGCAGGTCGCTGGTGGCCAGGCCGCCGATGAGGAACTCGGAGAGGTCCTTCTCGGGGAGCGACTCGAGGTAGGCGCGGGTGTCGTCGACGAGGCCGAGCCCGACCTGGTTGGGCGTGATCTTGCGGTCCAGCAGCCAGTCGCGGGCACCGGGCACGGCGAGCGTCTGCGCGAGCACGTCGTGCAGCTCGACCACCTCCACGCCCCGCTGGGTGAGCTTGTTGACGAAGTCGGCGTGGTCGCGCTGGGCGTTCTCGACCCACATCACGTCGTCGAAGAGCAGCTCGTCGTTGTTGCTGGGCGTGAGCCGGCGGTGCGCCAGGCCGGGTGCGCAGACGAGCACCTTCCGGAGCCTGCCGACCTCGGAGTGGACGCCGTACGTCGAGGAGACGGGCTCGGTCATGGTGGGGTGCCTTCCTGTTCGAGGATCAGATGGTGATGCGGCCGGTCCACAGCCCGACGGCTCCGATGATGCCGCCGATGACGATGAGTGCGAACAACCCGATCTCCGCCGGCGAGAACAACCGGCGGCCGTGCTCGCTGCGGGCCTTCACGTAGAGCAGGGACGCCGGCGCGAGGATCACGGTCATCAGCAGCACGAACTTCATGCCGGCGGCGTCGAAGAGGAAGGCCGTGTACGCCGTGGCTGCGCCGGCCACGATCGTCTCCTTGCGGCGGGTGCCGGACGATACTCCTTCGTACGACTCCCCCGTGAGGCCGAGCTTCAGCGCGTACGCCGCTGCCAGGAGGTAGGGCAGCAGCGCCAGGCTGGTGGAGAGGTCGAGCATGAAGTTGAGCGCGTCGGTGACGAAGAGCGTCAGGGCCAGCAGGCCCTGCACGGCGAGCGAGGTGACGACGAGAGCGGTGATGGGCGAGCCGGCCTCGTTCTCCCGGCCGAGGAACTCGGGGAAGTCGTCCTGACGGGCCGGGATGTACATGACTTCGGCCGCCATCAGGGTCCAGGCGAGGTAGGCGCCGAGCACCGAGACGACCACTGCGACGCTCATGAAGATCTCGCCCCAGTGCCCGACCTGCGACTCGAAGACGCTGACCATCGAGGGCTGCCGGGCGTCGGCCAGCTCGGGCTGCGGGACGACGGCGTAGCTCGACAGGGTCACCAGGGCGAAGATCGAAAGGACGCTGAGGAACCCCATCACTGTCGCCTTGCCCACGTCCTCGCGCCTCTTGGCGTAGCGGGAGTAGACGCTGGCCCCCTCGATCCCGATGAAGACGAACGTGGTGATCAGCATCGTGTTGCGGACCTGCTCGTTGAGGTCGCCGAGGTCGCCGTACCCGGTCGCCGTCCAGTTGTCGGCGAAGACGCCGGCGTCGAAGTAGAAGAACATCACGACGATGAACACCAGGATCGGGATGATCTTGAAGACGGTCACGATCCGGTTGATGACCGCGGCGTCGCGCACGCCGCGGGCGATCAGGTAGTGGAAGAGCCACACGCCGACCGAGCCGACCGCGGCGGCGAGGACCGTGTCGCCGTCGCCGAAGCCGTCGAAGAAGGCGCCCAGGGTCGCGCCGATGAAGACCCAGTAGAAGGTGTTGCCGGCTATCGAGCTGGCCCAGAACCCGATCGCGGAGTTGAAGCCCGCGTAGTCGCCGAAGCCGGCCTTCGCGTAGATGAAGACGCCCGAGTCGAGCTCGGGCTTGCGGATCGCGAGGGTCTGGAAGACGAAGGCGAGCATCAGCATGCCGGTGCCCGCGACCGCCCAGGCGATGAGGGAGCCGAGGATGCCGGTCGCGACACCGAAGCGGGCTGGGAGGGAGAAGACGCCGGCGCCGACCATGCCGCCGACCACCATGGCGGTCAGCGTCGGGACGCTCATCTTCGCGACGGCACCCCCAGCGGGCGCCTGCTCGGTCTGCGTGGTCATGCCGTCTCCTCGATCTCGGTCGGGGTGGTCTTCTCGATCTTGAAGCCGGTGACGCCGTACAGGACGCTCAGGGCCGGGCTGGCGTAGCAGAAGACGGCGTACGGCAGGTAGAGCAGCGTCGAGACGCCGAGGGTCGCGCCCATGAAGGCGCCGCACGAGTTCCACGGCACCAACGGGGACGTCACCGTGCCGCTGTCGGCGGCGAGCCGCGACAGGTTGGTGGGCGCCAGCCCGCGACGGGCGAACTCGGCCCGGAAGATCCGGCTCGGCAGCACCAGCGCGATGTACTGGTCGCCCGCGACGACGTTGAGCCCGAAGCCGCACGCGAAGACCGTGACGTACAGGCGCCCCGTGGTCGTCGCGGCCGCGATCATCGGGTGCACCAGGCGGTTGATCAGGCCGAACTCCTCGAGCATCGCCCCGAAGGTCACGGCGCCGAGGATCAGCCAGATCGTCAGGAGCATGCTGTCCATGCCGCCGCGCGACAGCAGCCGGTCGACGTCCGGGATGCCCGAGCTGATCGAGAACCCGTTGGCCATCGCCGACCAGATCCCCTTGAGCGACTCGACGAGCACGTTGCCCGAGCCGTTGACGAAGTCGGCGTACACGTCGGGCTGGAGGAAGGCGCCGAGGACGCCGGCGAAGAGGGTGGCCGCGAGCAGCGCCAGGGAGGCCGGCACCTTGCGGATCGACATGAAGGCGAGCAGGACGACCGGCAGCAGGGCGAGCGGGGTGATGTTGAAGATCTGGTTGAGCTTGTCGAGGTCGGACGTGGTCTCGGCGTCGGTGACCGTGTCGGGTCCGGTGACGCCCAGGACGAGGAAGACGACGAAGGCGATGAGGAACGCCGGGATCGACGTCCAGACCTGTCTCTTGATGTGCTCGTAGACGTCGACCTTGACGATCTGGGCGGTCAGGATCGTGGTCTCGGAGAGCGGTGACGTCTTGTCACCCAGGTAGGCGCCCGAGATGACCGCGCCGGCCGTGATCGACGACGAGACGCCGATCAGCGAGGCGATGCCGACCAGCCCCACGCCGATGGTGGCAGCGGTGGTCCAGGAGCTGCCGATGCTCAGCGCCACGACGCCGCAGATCAGCGCGGTCGCGGCGTAGTACCAGCCCGGCGAGAGCACTTGGATGCCGTAGTAGACCAGGGTCGGGATGGTCCCGCTGAGGTTCCACACCCCGATCAGCGCGCCGACGGCGAAGAGGATGAAGATCGCGCTCGTCACCGACGCGATCGCGCCCTTCCCGGCCTCCTGGACGGACGTGAAGGGGTGCCCGTTCTTCATGGCGACCAGGGCCGCGACGGCGCAGCACATCAGCAGGGCGACCTGGATCGGGCCGTCGAGGGCATCCAGGCCGAACAGCGCCAGCGCACCGGCGATCAGGCAGGCCAGGGCGGCCAGCGGCAGCAGTGCGTCCGTCAGGGACGGTTCCTTGAGACCGACGGGTGCCTCGCTCTGCGACACGCTTCCTCCTGCGCCCGGCGGCCAGTGCCCCTCGAGCACGACGATGCTCGCGCAGGCTGCCGGGCGCCGCCTCACCCGGACCGGGCGAACCGGCGCGATCTGGCGACCCACCGCGTCCCGATATCGCCTAACAAGGCTCGATCACTAGACTTAACCCATGACGAGCACCTTCGCCGACGCGGCATCCCCGGAGACCAACCGCGAGCTCCGGGTCTCGATCGTCGGCGGCGGCGCGAGCGGGGTGCTCACCGCCGTCAACCTGCTCGCCGACCCCGATCCCCGGATCCGGGTCACCATCCACGAGTCCGGGCCGGTGCTCGGCGCCGGCATCGCCTACGGCACCACGGACCCGCGCCACCTGCTCAACGTCCGCGCCCGGCACATGAGCGCCTTCCCCGACACCCCGTCGGACCTCATCGACTGGTACCGGGCGACCGGGCGCACGATCGACCCGATCACCTTCCTGCCCCGACGGGAGTACGCCGAGTACCTCCGCGACCGCCTCAGCGACGTGGCCGACGACCGGCTGCAGGTCGCGAACGGCCGGGTCGACGACGTCGTACCGACCGGGTCCGGCTACCAGCTGCTGAGCGGCGACGCCGTACCCACCGAGGCGGACGCCGTCGTGCTTGCCTACGGCAACGCGGCTCCGGCCGCGCTCACCGTCGACGGCGACGAGCTGCCGGCCGAGCCGTGGCACGTCGACAACCCCTGGGACCTGTCCTGGACCGAGCAGCTGCCCCCCGACGCCGTCATCGTGCTGGTCGGCACCGGCCTCACGGCCATCGACACCGCGATCACCGTCCTCGAGGGCAGCCCCGACCGCCGTGTCGTGATGGTGAGCCGGCACGGCCTGCTCCCGGCCGCGCACGTCGAGCAGCAGTCGACCGCGTGGGTCAGCCCGGTCCCGCAGGGTCCGCTCACCGCCGACCAGCTCGCGACGTTCTTCGAGGAGCAGGTCGCTGCCGCGAAGCGGCAGGACGTCGACTGGCGGGCGGTCGTCGACGGCCTCCGGGCGCCGACGCAGTCGATCTGGCAGCGCCTCGACCTCGCCGAGCGGCGCCGCTTCCTCGCGCGCTACGCGCGCCAGTGGGAGATCCGCCGGCACCGGATGGCGCCCGACATCGCGGCGCGGATGGTGGAGTACCGCCGCGACGGCCGGCTCCAGATCGCCGCCGGCGGCATCACCTCCTTCTCGGAGCGCGACGGTGCCTGCCTGCTTCGCCTCGGCGACGACCCGCAGCAGGTGCGAGCGGACGCGGTCGTCAACTGCACCGGGCCCCAGACCGACATCACCCGCAGCGACAACCCCCTGCTGCAGAGCCTGCGCGAGCGCAGCCTCATCGCCCCCGACGCCCTGCGCCTCGGCCTGGACTGCCTCCCCGCCGGCCAGGTGCTCGACCCGGACGGCGAGGTCGTGCCCCGGATGTACGCCGTCGGCCCGCCCCGCAAGGGCACGCTCTACGAGTCGACCGCCATCCCGGAGATCCGCGCCCAGGCCGCCGCTGTCGCCCGGGCCCTCACCGCGCCCCAGCCGGTCCCCTCCGAAACCCCCTGAGGCGCCGGCTGTCAGTGGCTTGCCGGTCTGTTCGGGTTGGTCGCCGATAGGCAGTTACGCGGGTACGGCGGGCGGTGGGTTGCGGTCGGCGCCCGGTCCACAGGCCGTCGGCTCGGCTGTGGATGAAGCTCTACGATCGTGATCTCTTCGTTACCTGGATCCCTGTGGATAAGGCCTTCTGAGGGCCCTGACTGTCGGTGGCCAGTGCTTGGCTAGACCCATGACAGCGATGACCACACCCCACCACCAGGTGGCCTCGGCGACCGCGCGGATGCGCGCTGTTGCCGATGCCCTGGTGGACGCGTCGGTGTGGTCCATGAGCGCCGGCGAGGCAGCCTCGACGTTGGTGGAGCTGTCGCGGCTGGAGGCGCAGGTCGTGGAGCTCCGGGCGCGGGTCGCGCGGCACGCCGACGAGCTCCAGGTCGGCTCCGATGTGGGTGCCACGTCCACCGCGACCTGGCTCGCCCACCAGACCCGGCTCACCCGGTCGGCTGCCGCCGGGGTGGTGCACCTCGGCTACGACCTCGACACCCACGACGTGGTCCGCGACGCCCTCGCTGCTGGTGACCTGCGGGTCGAGCAAGCCCAGGTGATCCTCCGGGCGGTGAAGGAGCTTCCCGAGGATCTGGACCCTGACCTGGTGATCCGCGCGGAGCGTCACCTTGTGGATGCCGCTGCTGAGCATGACGCGAAGACGTTGCGGATCCTCGGCCGCCGGCTGTCGGAGGTGGTGGCCCCGGAGCTGGCGGACCAGCACGAGGCCGACCTCCTCGAGAAGGAGGAGGCCAAGGCCGCGCAGGCGATGCGGTTGACGATGACCGACGACGGTCACGGGAAGACCCACGGCCGGTTCACCATGCCGACGGTCCAGGCCGCGATGTTCAAGAAGATGCTCTTGGCGATCGCCGCACCCAAGCACCAAGCCGCCACCCACGGACCCGGGATCGAACGCCGCCCCGGACCCGAGCGCATGGGCCGTGCGTTCGCCGAGCTCATCGAACGCATCAGCGCGAAGGATCTCCCGAAGGTCGGCGGCACCGACGCCACCATCGTCATCCACATCGACCTTGACGTGTTGACCGGCAAGCTGCAGAAGGCCGGTGTCCTCGACACCGGCGAACGCATCAGCCCGAGCCAGGTCCGACGGCTCGCCTGCACCGCCCGGATCCTCCCCGTCGTCCTCAACGGCGACTCCGAAGTCCTCGACGTCGGCCGAGCCAAGCGCTTCTTCACCAAGGCCCAGCTCACCGCCCTCGGCATCAGAGACGGCGGCTGCGTCGCCGAAGGGTGCGACTGGCCACCCTGGATGTGCCACGGACATCACTGGATCCGCTGGGCAGACGACGGCCCGACGGATCTGGCCAACGGCGGACTCCTCTGCCCGAGACACCACGCAAGAGCCCACGACCCGACGTACGAGACAACCCATCAGCCGAACGGGACGGTCAGCTTCCACCGCAGGTGCTAAGCCACCGTGCCACTAGCTGCGTTTTGCCCACAGACGGGCCTGCGCCCTGTCAGCATTCCGACGTGGACCTGACGAAGATCGGCGCACCCTTCCGGGGCGGGGGAACTCCGCTCATTCGCACCGACTTCACCAGTGATCCCGCGTGGACGGTGGTCGTCGAGCAGGTCACCAAACCGGTCGACCTGGAAGACCCCGAAAACTCGGACCCAGTCGACGGTTACGTGCCCTACATCGTTGTCGTGGACGACGCGGCGTTCGCAGGCATGAGCGGCACCGCTCTGGCCGAAGCAATTGCTGCCGCAGATGCGGAGGGCGGCTATGTGGTCCTCGCCGACGCCCGGAGCATGGCCGAGGCTGCCGGCGGCGGCGAGCTCACCGTCAACTACGTGGACCTCTCTGTCCCCGATCCGGAAGACGCCGAGCTGTTCGGCGCATTCAGGGGCCGAGCCTTCCGCTGTACGGTCGCTGAGTTCGCCAGGGTCGAGGCGAACTTCTCGATCTCCAACCTGGACTTCGAGGATTTTGCCGACAGCGTCGATCCGGACGGCGTCTTCCGTGGATTCACCCGCTAGCGTCCATTCACGCATCTGCTCGGCTTCCGCGGCGGGGCGAACGCACTCATCTACCGCAATGAGCGCACGGATCTGCCGATGTGAGGGCGTTCGCGCCCTACCCTTCGTGCATGGCGCGAGTGCTGCTCACGGGAATGTCGGGCGCAGGCAAAAGCACCCTCCTCGCCGCCGTCGCACGACGCGGCTACACCACCGTCGACACTGACTACGACGGCTGGGTGTTGCCGGGCGCCTTGTGGGACGCGGACAGGATGAGCACGCTGCTGGCCGAACACGGCACCATCGCAGTCTGCGGGACAGCGGAGAATCAGGGACTCTTCTACGACAGGTTCGAGCACGTGGTCTACCTCCGCGTCCCGTTGGAGACGCTGCTCGACCGGGTGCGGGTCCGTACCAACAATCCGTACGGCAAGACCACCGAACAGCAGGCTGACATTGCCCGATATATCGCGGAGGTCGAACCTCTTATCCGCCGGACGGCAACACTCGAACTTGATGGTTTGCTGCCGATCTCAGTGCTCGCCGACCGCATAGAGAGTTGCTTGCACTCCTGACGGAAAGCGTCCTTACATGCCGCGATCCGCTCGCTTCTGCAGATCAGCGGGTGACGCCCTGTCCCTCTGGCGGCCATGACGACAACGAGCACCATCGCCTTCTACCCGCCTCCGCTGGGGCGACGCGTGCGATCCGCTCCTACCGCGATGAGTGCGGATCAGCCGGCTGTGAGGCATCCGCCCAGATGACCGCCCCGTGGCCTAGGACATCCTGAAGATGGGCCATCCGATCTCGGTGCGCCAGGCGGAAGGGTCGGGGTCGTCGGCAGGCCCGACGAGGTAGGTCTCCCGGACGGGGCCTGCTACCGCGAGCGCATTGGCGACGACCCACGACCCGAGCTCGCCATAGGTGATGTCGGCGTCGTCGTGGGGGCCGGTGTGGATCGCGACGGCCAGCTCCACGGCCGGCAGGGTCGTCGGCCGCACCCTGCCGCGACGCGGCGGGTCAGCTGCCGGTACGTGCAGCAGGACGTGGCCCCGTCCCTCCTCGAAGAGGGCGTTGTCGTAGACCCCTCCTGGGGGCCCGGTCCGGGCGTCGATCGCGGCGTCGAGCTCAGCCAAGGCTCCGGCAAACCACGCGGCCATGCCGTCGCTGTCGACGTCATCCTCGATCGCGGCCACCGTCGCCTCGGGCACCGCCCTGAGCTCCACACTGAGGGGTACCGCGTCGGGGTCGAGGAGTCGCCGCAGCGACGCGACCGCAGCCCGGGTCCGATCCAGTTCATCCTCCAAGCGCGCCAGGTGATCGGACACGAGCGCAGCACGGCTACCGGGGTCGGCCGACTCGATGATGCGTCGGACGTCCGCAAGGGGAACGTCGAGCTCCCGGAGGCGGTGGATCACCTGCGCGGTCGGGATCTGGTGTGCGTCGTAGGAGCGGTAGCCCGTGGCCCGGTCGACCGCAGCGGGAACGAGCAGCCCCGCTTCGTGGTAGCGACGCAGCGTCTTCACGCTCAGGTGCGTCAGGCGCGAGAACTCACCGATCGCCAGCATGGCGTCAGTGTGCACCCTCCCCCAGGGGGAGAGTCACGTGCTTGACCCTGCCGTGCGGAGATGCAGCACCTTGGGAGTCATGACGACGTCACCAGCCGGAACCGCGATGGTCCCGGCGTCAGCAACTACCGAGAGGAACAACATCATGGACGACAGGACCGCATTCGCTTGGGACGAGCTCCCCGAGATCATCGCGAACTACCTCCGTGCCCACGTCTCCCAGGACTTCGCGACAGCGATGACCTATCTGCCCGAGGACGTCACCGTCGTCGACAACGGCGAGGTCCTCGAGGGCCGCGACGAGACGTTCAAGGTCTTCGACAAGTCAGCGCACGACTACGAGGTGGAGACCACCCTGGGCTCGATCTCCCGGCCTGCGGACGGCGTCTGGGAGGTCGACACGCACCTCTCGGGAAGCTTCCCCGGTGGAGAGGTCGACCTCCGCATGATCTTCACCCTGGCCGGCGACGTGATCCAGAAGCTGGACATCACCGTCTGACGCCGTCGCATCCCCCACGACACCCACCGACATCGCAAGGAGAACGACATGTCCACGCCAGATCGCGACCGTCTCGACGGTCGGCGCGCGCTCGTCACAGGCGGGTCCAAGGGTTCAGGGAAGGCGGTGGTGGACCGGTTGCGCGAGCTGGGCGCCGACGTGTGGACCACCGCGCGCCGGATCCCAGTCGGCTACGAGCACCCGGACCGCTTCATCGAGGCAGACACCTCGACCGTGGACGGCGTGAAGACGGTCGCGACCACGATCTCCGAGCAAGGTCCGCTCGACATCCTGGTGCACGTGGTCGGCGGCTCGTCGACCCCACCCGGTGGGTTCGCAGCTGCGGGCGAGGAGCAGTGGATGGCCGAGCTGAACCTGAACCTCATGGGAGCGGTCCGGCTGGATCGAGCCCTGCTGCCGGCGATGGTGGAGACCGGATCGGGAGTGGTCATCCACTTCACCTCGATCCAGCGTCAGATGCCGCTGCACGACGCGACGCTGCCGTACGCCTCCGCGAAGGGGGCGCTGCGGACGTACAGCAAGGGCCTCGCGAACGAGCTCGCTCCGCATGGCGTCCGAGTGAACGCGGTCAGCCCCGGAGGCATCGAGACGGAGGCCTACGAAGGGTTCGTCGACCGACTCGCCGAGGGCAACGACCTGACACGCGACGAGGCGAGGCAGTCGATCTTCGACTCCCTCGGAGGGGTTCCCCTCGGACGGTTCGCGTCAACTGCGGAGATCGCGGACCTGGTCGGCTTCTTGGTCTCCGATCGAGCCTCGTCGATCGTGGGAGCCGAGTACGTCATCGACGGTGGAACCGTCCCGACCACCTGAAGGGTCGTGAGCGTCCGCGCCCGGTCGCCTCAGTGGACGGCGCGTACCCCGACGACGTCGTACCGACCCTCGACGCACCGGACGGTAGCGGTCACCTGCCCGCCCTCCCAGAGCGACTGCTTGACGTCCTCCGACGACAGCGCCGGGTCGGTCCCGGTGCCGGCCCGGAGCGTCACGGTCGCACCGACGTACCGCTCGGGTCCGTCGGTGACCCGCACCTCGAGCCGGTAGGGCAGCTCGATGTCCCCGTCGCGCTCCGCCTGGTGCGGACCGGTCACGCCCAGCCAGTCGGCGGTGACCTCGAAGGCCCCGGGGGTGGTGCAGCGCGGTGCGTGGAACCAGGACCGTACGACGTCGGGCAGGTCCTCGCCGTCGCGCACGTAGATCCCGTCGTGAGCAATGACCGCGACGTCCGCGTCGACGGCCGCGAGCTCTTGCACCTGCACCGGCTCGTCGCGGACGTCCTGGTCGTCCTGGCCGCCGCTGTCGTCGCAGCTGGGCCGGACCGCCGGCATCGTCCGGCCAGTCGTCTCGGGGGCCTGCCGGAGAGGTCCGGCGCCGTAGTAGGTGGCGCCGTCGTACTCGATCATCGCCGCGCACGACGCCTCTCCGCCGTCCTCGGTCGACGACGCACAACCAGACGCTCCGAGGGACGCGACGAGAGCGATCACGAGGAGGAGTCTCACGGGGGTGGGACGGGCGGTAGGCACCGTTGGTTCCACGGTCAGAAGCCGTTGAGCTCGTCGACCACGGCGAAGAGGTCTCCCCGGTCGTAGAAGTCGACGGCCACGTAGTTGGGCAGCATGCCGCGCGCGCGTTGGCACGCTCGGGCCCGGGTCAGCAGTACGTCGGCGGCGTTGACCCGCTCGGCGTTGGTGACCTCGGCGGTCTTGTCGGTGACCCAGTGGTTGAGCAGGAAGAGCGACGCGTCGGGCGTGCCGCGATTGGGCGCGCAGCTGGCGGCGGTCGTCAGCAGGGCCGGGCGCCGGAAGAGGAACGGCGTGTCCTGGGCCTCCTCGAAGCCGGCCATCAGCCAGGGGTACGCCGTGCCGCCGTCGTGGTTCTCCATGAGCACGACCAGGCGCTTGCCCGACGCGATCATCTGGCCGAGGGTCGGCCAGTCGTCGCCGACAGGCGTGTAGACGTACGGCAGCAGCCCCGCCTCCTCGATCAGCGCGGCCGTGTCCGCGGGGCTGACCTCGTCCTGCACGAAGAACGTGACGACCTCGTCGGGGTGCGCCCCCAGCCAAGCGTGGACGTCACGCAGGCTCTGCAGCCAGTGCGTCGAGCCGAGCTCGCACAGGGCGTGGCACAGGTAGGGCTCGACGGGTCCCTGCGGGGTCAGCCCGGCGGCATCGCGCACCCGCTGGGCGCTCCTCACGGCCGCCGGCCCGAGGTCGACCTCGGCCTCCGCCAGCGACGCGGCGCGCTGTGCGTCCGTGCCGGCGATGACGCCGGGGCGGTCCGTGGCCTGGCCGTACCAGCTGTCGATCAGCAGCACCCGGATCCCGTGGTCGAGCTGCGCGACGATCCCGTCGGGCTGCTCGGGGAAGAACCAGCCCGGCTCGCTCGCGGCGGCCATCGAGTTGTGCGTGGCGGGGTAGGCGACCTCGTCGTACCGGCGGGTGCACAGCTCGACGTGTCCGTTGCAGCCCTCCCGCGGGGCGACCGACGTGGCGGCCGCGAGCTCGTGGTCGCCGGGCCACGCGGCCAGCGACACCGCGGCGACCAGGGCGACCGCGATCGCGAGGACACCGGTACGGCGTCGCGGGCTGCGGCCGATCGCGACCGTGAGCGAGACGACGGCGACCGCGACCAGCCCGACGCCGAGCAGGGCGAGCACGACGGTCGCCACCCGGGACGGCTGCAGCACGAGGGCGACCCCGACCGCGCCCAGCACGGCCGCGCGGGCCGCCAGGCGACGCGGCGACCGGTCGAGGTCGACAAGCCCCCGGACGTCGCGGAGCCGGGGCCAGTCGGTGACGCCGGCGGCGACCGCGAGGAGCGCGCCCAGGGCGACCGCGATCCCGGCAGCGGCCCAGAGCGGACCGTCGAGCTCACGCCAGACGGCGTGCCGGACCGCACCGCGCACGGTGTCGTGGCTGAGCCGGTCGGCCCAGAACCCGACGACGACCAGCAGGCCCGAGAGCACCAGCCCGGCGGTGGCGACACCGACCCCGACCCGCCGTACGGCCTCCCGGACGCGAGCGCTCCGAGGTCCCGACGTCAGGGCACCGGCGGCGCCGAGCAGGAGGGCGCCGAGGAGGGGGCACAGCCACGCGAGGAGCTCGACCCAGTGCACCGCACCGACGGCCGAGCCCTCCTGGCCGCCGACCTGCGACAGCCGTACGTCGAGGTCCGGCGGGACCGACGCCTGCGGCGCGGCGAAGGCGAGCGCACCGACGACGACCGCACCCACATCGGCGAGCCTCAGCACCACGGCGCCGTCGTCGCCGAGCACCAGCGCGTCGTACAGCGGCGCGACGCCCGCCCGGACGACCGGCCCGAGCGCCGGGCTCGCCACCACGCTCGCGGCGGTCGACTCGATCAGTGGTCGTACGGCGACCAGGTCCGGCTGGTCCTCGATCAGCCGGTCGGTCAGCAGCGCGCCCACCTGCCGCGCCACGTCCGGGTCAGACCGTACGGCGTCCACGTGCGACGCGAACCGGTCCGCGTCGAGCACCTCGCGGTTGGCCACGCCGGCGACCAGGCCGACCAGGACCAGCAGCATCCCCACGCCCGCCAGGGCGCCTCGTGCCGGCCGCATGTGCTCAGGCCGTCGGGATCGACTCGATCTGGGCGAGCCAGGCGGCGGGGGTGGCATCCGACGGCATCCGCCAGTCACCCCGCGGCGACATAGTGCCGCCGGCGCTGACCTTCGGGCCGTTGGGCAGGGCCGACCGCTTGAACTGGTTGCCGAAGAAGCGCGTCGTGAAGACCTCCAGCCAGTGCCGGATCTGCGCGAGGTCGTACGCCGTACGCCGCTCCTCGGGGAAGTGCGGCGGCCAGTCCCCGGCAGAGGCGTCGCGCCAGGCGTGCCAGGCGAGGAAGGCGATCTTGCTGGGGCGGTGACCGCGACGGAGCACGTGGTAGAGCGTGAAGTCCTGCAGCGCATAGGGCCCGACGGTGTCCTCGGTCGCCTGCGGCTTGCGGCCGGCCTCGGTCGGCACGAGCTCGGGGGTGATCTCCAGCTCGACGATCTCGTCGAGCAGGTCGGCGGTCTCCTGGTCGAACTGGCCGCTCTCCCCCACCCAGCGGATGAGGTGCTGGATCAACGTCTTCGGCACGCCGGCGTTGACGTTGTAGTGCGACATCTGGTCGCCCACGCCGTACGTGCACCATCCGAGCGCCAGCTCGGAGAGGTCGCCGGTGCCGACGACGATGCCGCGGCGGTGGTTGGCGAGCCGGAAGAGGTAGTCGTAGCGCAGCCCGGCCTGGACGTTCTCGAACGTCACGTCGTAGACCGGCTCGCCGTCGGCGAACGGGTGGTCGATGTCGACGAGCATCTGCCGTGCCGCCGCGGTGATGTCGAGCTCCTCGAAGGTGACGCCGAGGGACTTGGCGAGCCGGGTGGCGTACGACTTCGTGGTGTCGGTGGTCGCGAAGCCCGGCATCGTGAAGGCGTGGATGTCGCTGCGCGGGCGGCCGAGCCGGTCCATCGCCTTGGCCGCGACGATCAGCGCGTGCGTGGAGTCGAGGCCGCCACTGACCCCGATCACGGCCTTGGGCTCGCCGATCGCCTCGAGGCGCCGCGCCAGCCCGAAGACCTGGATGTTGTAGGCCTCGTAGCAGTCCAGCGCCAGACGGGCCACGTCGTCGGGCACGAACGGGAACCGGTCGACCTTGCGGCGCAGCCCGATGTCGCCACTCGGCGGGGCCAGCTCGAAGGAGACGGTGCGGAAGCCGTCGGTGCGGGCGGCGTGCGTACGCCGGTTGTCGTCGTGCGTGCCCTGCCGGAGGCGCTCCTGGCGGAGCCGGTCGAGGTCGATGTCGGCGACCGTACGGCGCGGCCCGTCCGGGAAGCGCTCGCCCTCGGCGAGCAGGTCGCCCGACTCGTAGACCATGGTCTGGCCGTCCCACGACAGGTCGGTGGAGGACTCGCCCTGGCCGGCCGCGGCGTACAGGTAGGCCGCGTTGCAGCGGGCGCTGGCGCTGCTGACCAGCAGCCGGCGGTCCTCGGCGCGGGCGACCGTGATCGGGCTGCCGGAGAGGTTGGCGAGCACCGTGGCACCGGCCAGTGCGGCCTCGGCGCTCGGTGGGATCGGGACCCACATGTCCTCGCAGACCTCGACGTGCAGCCGCAGGCCCGGCACGTCGGCGGCGGAGAAGATCAGGTCGGTGCCGAACGGGACCTCGGCGCCCGCGACCTCGATCGAGACGCCGCGGTACTCGTCGCCCGGTGCGAAGTGGCGGCGCTCGTAGAACTCGCGGTAGTTGGGCAGGTACGCCTTGGGCGCCACGCCGAGGATGCGCCCGCGGTGGATGACCAGGGCGCAGTTGAGCACCCGGTTGCCGCGCACCACGGGAGCACCCACGAGCAGCAGCGGCAGCAGGTCGGCCGACGCCTCCACGACGTACCGGATCGCCTCCTCGACCGCCTCGAGCAGGGTGTCCTGGAGCAGCAGGTCGTCGATGCTGTAGCCCGAGAGGCAGAGCTCGGGGAAGACCGCCACCCCGACGCCGTCCTCGTGGCACAGCCGGGCCTGCTCCACCACGGCGCGCGCGTTGGTCGCGGGGTCGGCGATCGCGACCGGGAGGGTGCACGCCGCGACCCGGGCGAACCCGTGGGCGTAGGCGGAGTAGAAGTCCACGTCGCGAGTCTAGGGCTGGGGCTTCGATGAGTCCTGCCGGTGACCCGGGTCGGAAGGGTATGCCCGAGATCAGCACCTGCCTGTGGTTCGACGACGACCTGATGGAGGCCGTGGAGTTCTACACCAAGGTCTTCCCCAACTCCCAGGTCCACGGGGTGTCCCACTACGGCGGCCGCGTGCTCGCGGCGGAGTGGACCCTCGACGGCCGGTCCTTCCGCGGGATCAACGGGGGGCCGGACCACGCCGGCTTCACCGAGACGATCTCGCTGAGCGTCAGCTGTGCCGACCAGTCCGAGGTCGACTACTACTGGGACACCCTGGTCGCCGGCGGCCGGCCCAGCAGCTGTGCGTGGCTCCAGGACAAGTTCGGGCTGTCCTGGCAGATCGTGCCGGTGCGGCTCTACGAGCTGCTGTCCGACCCGGACCCGGCCCGGGCCCAGGCCGCGACCGACGCGATGCTGCAGATGCAGAAGATCGTCGTCGCCGACCTCGAGGCCGCCGCCGACGCGGCCCACCCGGCTCCTGGGTGACGAGCGACACAGGACGCATCGCGACCGTCCGGGGCTAGCCTGAGGAACGGTCCGTGGACTCCATCAGGGAGCCGCGAGATGACGCTTCAGGAGTAGTCATGAGCGAGGAGACGGCGCCGTACGGCACCGGTCCGGCGAAGGCGACCGCGATCAAGCGGATCCGCACCCACCACCTGCGCGAGATGAAGGAGCGCGGTGAGAAGTTCTCGATGCTCACCGCCTACGAGCAGTACGCCGCGCAGACGTTCGACGAGGCCGGCATCGAGGTGCTGTTGGTCGGCGACAGCGCGTCCAACAACGTCTTCGCCAACGAGACCTCGCTGCCCGTCACGGTCGACGAGCTGATCCCGCTGGTGCGCGCGGTGACCCGCTCGGCACACCGGGCCCTGGTGGTCGCGGACCTCCCGTTCGGCTCCTACCAGGCCTCGCCCGAGCAGGCCTACCTGACCGCGGTGCGGTTCATGAAGGAGGCCAACGCGCACGCCGTGAAGCTCGAGGGCGGCGCGGAGATGGCGCCCCAGGTCCGCAAGCTCACCGAGGGCGGCATCCCCGTGATGGCGCACATCGGCTTCACCCCGCAGTCCGAGCACAACCTCGGCGGCTACCGGGTCCAGGGCCGTGGCGACGCCGCCTCCCACGTGATCGCCCAGGCCAAGGCGATGGAGCAGGCCGGCGCGTTCGCGGTCGTCATGGAGATGGTCCCCGGCGACGTCGCCGCCGAGGTCACCGCCGCGATCGGCATCCCCACCATCGGCATCGGCGCCGGCGTCGGCTGCGACGGCCAGGTCCTGGTGTGGCAGGACGCCTTCGGCCTGCGCACGGGACGGATGGCCAAGTTCGTCAAGCAGTACGCCGACCTCCACGGCGTACTGCTCAAGGCGGCGCAGGACTACGCCGCCGACGTCAAGGCCGGCACCTTCCCGGCCGAGGAGCACACCTTCTAGCAGTGGACAGGGTCATGACATCTGTCATGCCGACGTCGTGATGGGCGTGTGAGGTCCCGGGAGACGGACCGGGTCACGCTGGGTCCATGACCACCTCCACCATCACCCGGGTCGCGGCCGTCCGCCTCGACGGCGTGACGAAGTCCTTCGCCAGCGGGGGGCAGAGCGTAGAAGCCGTCCGCGGGATCGACCTCGAGCTGCAGCAGGGCGAGATCGTCGCGTTCCTCGGCCCCAACGGCGCCGGCAAGACCACCACGATCGACATGATCCTCGGCCTCTCGCAGCCGACCACCGGCACCGCCACGGTCCTCGGCATCGAGCCCCGCCAGGCGATCGCCCGCGGGCTCGTCTCGGCCGTGATGCAGACCGGCGGCCTCCTCAAGGACCTCACCGTCCGCGAGACGGTGCAGTACACCGCCAGCCTCTTCGCCGACACGCGGCCGGTGGCCGAGGTGCTCGAGAACGCCGGCATCACGGCGATCGCCGACCGCAAGGTCGCGAAGTGCTCCGGCGGCGAGCAGCAGCGGCTCCGCTTCGCGATGGCCCTGCTCTCCGACCCCGCCCTCCTGCTGCTCGACGAGCCCACGACCGGCATGGACGTCGAGGGTCGCCGGGCGTTCTGGTCCGCGATCCGCGCGGACGCGGAGTCCGGCCGCACCGTCCTCTTCGCGACGCACTACCTCGAGGAGGCGGACCAGTACGCCGACCGGATCATCCTGATCAGCCACGGGCGGATCGTCGCCGACGGCACCGGTCCGCAGATCAAGGCGCTGACCTCCGGCCGCACCGTCCGGGCCACCCTGCCCGACGCCGACACCGAGGCCCTCGCGGCGCTCGACGGCGTCACCGGCGTCGAGGTCCGCGGCGACGCCGTGCTCGTGCACACCAAGGACAGCGACTCGACCGCGCGCTTCCTGTTGACCCGGACCCCCGCCCGCGACCTCGAGATCACCTCGCACGGCCTCGAGGACGCGTTCATCAGCCTGACAGGAGACACCCGATGAGCACCGTCACCACCCCCGTCGACCCGACCGCGCGCCGGGTCCCGCCCCTCGGCGGCTTCAGCCTCACCGTGCTCGGCATCGAGCTGCGGCGGATGCTGCGCAACCGCCGTACGGTCATCTTCACGCTGATCTTCCCGGCCGCCCTGTTCTTCGCGGTCACCGGGAGCGACAAGACCTGGGACGAGCCGGTCGGGAGCGGCAACGAGGCGGCGTACATCCTGATCTCGATGGCCCTGTACGGCGCCGCGCTGACCGCGGCCGCCGGCGGTTCGATGGTCGCGATGGAGCGCGCGCTCGGCTGGTCGCGCCAGCTGCGGCTCACCCCGCTCAACCCGGTCGTCTACATCCTGATGAAGGCGGTCGTCGCCCTCGTCATGGGCGCGCTCGCCATCGCCGTGGTCAACCTCTGCGGCGTGATCCAGGGCCGGGCCGAGATGCCGACCGACGTCTGGATCGCCTCCGCCGTCGTCACGCTCTTCTGCACCTTCACCTTCGCCGCGCTGGGCGTCTTCACCGGCTTCGTCGTCCCGGGTGAGAACGCCATGCAGATCCTCGGTCCCGGCCTGGCCGTGCTGTCCTTCCTCGGCGGCGTCTTCTGGCCGCTCACCGAGGGCAGCACCCTGTGGCACATCGCCACCTTCACCCCCATGTACGGCGTCGCCGAGGTCGCCCGGTCCCCGCTGACCCACGACCTGCCCTGGTACGCCGTGGTCAACGCGGTCGCCTGGCTGGCGATCTTCGTGGCCGGCGCCGCGTGGCGGATGAGCAAGGACACGGCTCGGGTGTGACTAGCCTGATCGTCGTGAGCCAGGAGGAGTGCGAGACGCCGCCGGGCGGGTCGGTGCGGATGGCGCGTCTCGCGCCGCTCCTCTCCGGCATCTGGCTCTTCTTCCTGCTCGAGCCGCTCGGTGAGGGCTGGCGCACCCGCGACCAGCTGAGCGGCATCCTGGGCATCCTCGTCACGGTCCTCTTCGCCGTGGCCTACATGGCGCTCTGGATGCGCAACCGGGCCGACCGGCAGAAGCTGATCGCCCACCCGGCGGGACGTCCCGCCGTGCTGTACGTCGGCTTGCTGGTCGCCCTCGGCACGCTGATGACGGTCCTGCTCGGCGGCTACGGCCTCGCCAGCACGCCGTACATCGGCGTGGCCTGCGTGATGGTCTTCCCGTTCCGCGTGGCGGCACCGGTGGTGCTCGCACTGGTGGGCATCGACATCGCGCTCTTCGCGGCCAACGACTGGGGCAGTTCCACCGGCCTCGTCTTCGGGGTCCTCGCGGCCTCCATCGCCGTCCTCGGGCTGCGGATGGTCATGGAGCGCAACGTCGAGCTGCTCAGCGCCCAGCAGGAGAACGCCAGCCTCGCCGTCGAGAACGAGCGCTCCCGCTTCGCCCGCGACCTCCACGACATCCTCGGCCACTCGCTCACGGTCATCACCGTGAAGGCAGAGCTCGCCCAGCGGATGCTCGACGTCGACCCCGAGCGCACCCGCGCCGAGCTGGCCGACCTCGAGCGGCTCAGCCGGGACGCGCTGGCCGACGTACGCCGCGCGGTGGAGGGCTACCGCGAGCTGACCCTGCCCGGCGAGCTGGCGCGGGCGCGCGGCGCGCTCGCCGCGGCCGAGATCGAGGCGCAGCTGCCCAACTCCGCCGACGAGGTGCCGAGCGACCTGCGCGAGCTCTTCGCGTGGACCGTCCGCGAGGGCGTCACCAACGTCATCCGGCACTCGGGGGCGCGGACCTGCGAGGTCCGGCTGACCCCGACCAGCGCGGAGGTGCGTGACGACGGCGCCGGCTGCGACCAGCCGCCCGGCTTCGGCTCGGGACTGGCGGGCCTGCGCGAGCGGGCCGCGACCGTCGGCGCCACCGTCGTCGTCCGGCACCTCTCCCCCGGGTTCTCGCTGCAGGTGGTGCGGTCGTGACCATCCGGCTGCTGCTCGCCGACGACCAGGCCCTGGTGCGCGGCGCCCTGTCGGCCCTGCTCGGTCTCGAGCCCGACCTCGAGGTGGTCGCGGAGGTGGGCAGCGGCGACGCCGTGCTCGCCGCCGTCCTCGCGCACCACCCGGACGTCGCGCTGCTCGACGTCGAGATGCCGGGCCTCGACGGGATCGCCGCGACCGCGGAGGTACGCCGCGAGGCACCCGACACCCGCGTCCTGATCGTGACCACGTTCGGTCGCCCCGGCTACCTGCGCCGCGCCCTCCAGGCGGGCGCCTCGGGGTTCGTCGTCAAGGACACGCCCGCCCCGCAGCTCGCCGACGCCGTACGCCGGGTGCACGCCGGCCTGCGGGTGGTCGACCCGGGCCTCGCGACCGACAGCCTGCTCGCCGGCGAGTCCCCGCTGACCAGCCGCGAGACCGACGTCCTCCAGGCGGCCCGCGACGGGTCCTCTGTCGCCGGGATCGCCGCCAAGCTCTTCCTCTCCGAGGGCACCGTCCGCAACCACCTCTCCTCCGCCATCGGCAAGACCGGCGCCACCAACCGCGCCGAGGCGGTGCTGACCGCCGAGGGCAACGGCTGGTTGTGATCTGCGGTCCCCGGGAGGATCGCTGACCACAACCTCTCCACAGACGCCGTCACAACCGAGCTGTCCACAGGGCTCATCGCGCCGCCCTCGCCGATCGACGGTCGCGGCGAGGCTCCGGTCATGCCCCGACAGGTCCCGTACGACGACGCTCGGCTCGACACCGCGCGCCGGCTCGCCGCCGCCCAGGGCGGGGTGCTGTCCCGGCCCCAGCTGTACGGCCTCGGCATCACGCGGTGGGAGATCCGCGGCCAGGTCCGCGCTCACCGGTGGCGGCTGATCGGCGACCAGTCCGTCCAGCTGAGCAACGGCGACCTGAGCCCGACCGGCGAGCAGTGGGCGGCCGACGCGGCGGTGGTCCGAGGACGAGATCTTCCGCACCGGGCTCCCCCGGACTCGACCCGCTACCGCCGCGATCCGTGCAGCGCTCTGGGCGCGCAGCGACCGGGAGGCGACATACGTCCTACTGCTCGCCGTGCAGCAGCGGCTGACCACGGCGGCCGCCTGAGCGCCGAGGACGTCATGCGGATGGAGCATCCGCTTGCTCCGTCCGTATGACGTCCCGGCCCGCCGACCCCGCAGGACAGCAGCCTGGGTTGCGATCTCACGTTCGATGGGTACGGTCCCAGGCATGCGCTCCCTCCTTCTCGGATCCCTCACCGCCCTCGGGCTCGCCGCCACGCTCACCGCCGCACCGGCGCCGGCACAGCGGCCCGCAGACCGCCACGTGGACAGGGCGGCGTACCCCGCCCTCAAGGTCACCAAGCTCGTGACGGGTCTCGACCACCCGTGGGACGTCCGATCCCTGGGTGGCGGTCGCCTCATCTTCACCCAGCGCGAGCGCGCGACGCTCACGGTGTGGGAGAAGGGCAGGAAGCACGGCGTGAAGTTCCCCAGCAGCTCGGTCTGGGTCAGCGGCGAGACCGGGCTGATGGGCCTGGAGGTCGACCCCGCCTTCACCAAGAACCACCGCATCTACACCTGCCAGGGCGGTACGACGAGCGGCGGCGGCCACGACGTGCGCGTCATCGCGTGGCGCCTCAACGCTGCCACCACCAAGGCCACGAAGATCAAGCAGCTGATCGGCGGCTTCCCCACCAGCTCCGGCCGGCACGGCGGCTGCCGCCTGCTGATCGACAAGGCGGGCTCTCTGCTCGTCGGCACCGGTGACGCCGCGATCGGCACCAACCCCGAGAACAAGAAGTCCCTGGGTGGCAAGACGCTGCGCCTCAACCGGATGACCGGCAAGCCGTGGCCCAAGAACCCGTTCGTGCACGCGTCCAATCGCAGCAAGCGCTACATCCAGACCTTCGGCCACCGCAACGTCCAGGGCCTCAGCCAACGCGCCGACGGCACGCTGTGGTCGATCGAGCAGGGCACCGGCCGCGACGACGAGGTCAACCGGCTCCACAACGGCGGTGACTACGGCTACAACCCGGTCCCCGGCTACAACGAGTCCGTCCCGATGACCGACCAGTCCCTCCCGGGCAAGCAGATCAACGCCGTGTGGAGCTCGGGCGACCCGACGATCGCGACCTCCGGTGGCGGCTTCATCTACGGCAGCAAGCTCGGTGCGTACGACGGCACGCTGGCCGTCGCCGCGCTCAAGGCCGAGCGCGTGGTCTTCCTGACCCTGTCGAAGACCGGCAAGCTCAAGCACGTCGTCGTACCCGCCACGCTGCGCCAGTACGGCCGGATCCGCACCGTCGTCGACGGCCCCGGCTCGACGTTCTACGTCACCACCGACAACGGCGACGGCAACGACGTGATCCTGCGGGTGCGGCCCCAGGGCTGACATCCGTCCCACGCCGCACTCTCCGCAACTTCGAGACTCGGCGGCCCTCCTGCTCCTATCCTCCGAGCAGCGTCGGGGCGCACGGCCCCGATGGTGAGGGGGGACGATCATGTCGACGACGCGCACCGAGCTCTACCGACGGGTGCGGACGGCGCTCGCGATCACCCTCGCGCTGCTCGTCGCCGGGAGCCTGGCGATCACCGCCTCCGGCCCCGCCGCTGCCGACTCCACCGGCCACATCACGGGCACGGTGACCGGCACCGGCGGAGTGGCGCTGGAGGGCATCTCCGTGACGGCGATGGCGTACGACAGCGCCACCGACTCCTTGCAGCCCGCGGGCGATGCCTCGACCGACGGCTCCGGCTTCTACGACGTGTCGGACCTGCCCGCTGGCACCTACCGCCTCTCGTTCTTCGACCCCACCGGCACCTACCTCACCGACTACTACGAGAACGCGACCAACTGGTTGACCGCTACCGACATCGTCGTCGCGGCCGGCGCCACCGTCGGCGACAAGAACGCCCAGCTCGACCAGGCCGTCCACATCACCGGCACCGTCACGGGTGTCGGCGGCGCGCCCCTGCAGGGGATCGACGTGACGGCGTACCGCAACGACGGCGACGGGTGGCAGCGGGCCGACGAAGGCGATGCCTACACCGACGGCTCCGGCCACTACGACCTCTCCGAGCTGCCCGCCGGCACCTACCGCCTCCGGTTCGCCGATGACCACGACCGCTACCTCATCGAGTTCTACGACAACGCCACCAGCCTCCAGATCGCGACCGACATCGTCGTCGCCGCCGGCACCACCGCCAGCGGCAAGGACGCCCAGCTCTCGCCGACGCCGAAGATCGCCGCGACGAAGAAGCCGAAGCTGACCGGCCGTGCCACCTACGGGTCCACCCTCAAGGTCACCACCGGCACATGGACGCCCGCCGGCGCCAAGGCGAAGATCCAGTGGTACGCCGGCGGCAAGGCCATCGCCAAGGCGACCACGGCCAAGCTCAAGCTGAGCGGGGCGACGGCGAAGAAGGTGGCCGGCAAGACGATCACGGCGCGGATCACCGTGACCTTCCCCGGGGCCCAGCCCGTGAAGGTGACGCTGAAAGCACCTGGCAAGGTCAAGCTGCCGAAGCGCCGCTGAGTTGGATGCCTCGGGCATACTGGACGGCTCCTGAACCTCGACCCATGGAGCCCGCGGACCCACTGTGGACACGCTGACCCTGATCAACCTGCTTCTCGTCGTCGCGTTCATCCTCGTCGGCGGCGTGTTCGCCGGCACGGAGATCGCCCTGGTCTCGCTGCGCGAGGGCCAGATCAGCACCCTGGCCGAGCGCGGGCCGCGCGGCGCCCGGGTCGCCCGGGTGGCGCGGGACCCCAACCGGTTCCTGGCGGCGGTGCAGATCGGCGTCACCGTGGCCGGCTTCTTCTCCGCCGCGTACGGCGCCTCCACGCTCGCGCCCGACTTCGCGCCGGTGCTGAGGGACGCCGGACTCGGCGACGCCGCTGCCGACACGCTGGCGCTGATCCTACTGACGCTCTTCATCGCCTACCTCTCGCTGGTGCTCGGCGAGCTGGTGCCCAAGCGGTTGGCGCTGCAGCGCTCCCAGGGCGTCGCCTACGTCGTCGGCGGACCCCTCGACCGGTTCGCGATCCTGATGCGCCCGGTCGTCTGGCTGCTGTCGACGTCGACCAACGGCGTGGTCCGGCTCTTCGGCGGTGACCCGCACGCGACCTCGGAGGAGCTCAGCGACCAGGAGCTGCGCTACCTCGTCGACCAGCACGAGGGCCTGGCCGACGACGAGCGCAAGATCCTGACCGACGTCTTCGACGCCGGCGACCGCTCGCTCAGCGAGGTGATGAAGCCCCGCCGTGACGTCACCTACCTGGCCGCCGACTGCACCGTCGCCGAGGCGGTGGAGGCCGCCCTGTCGCACCCGTACTCACGGTTCCCGGTGATCGGCACCGGCCCTGACGACGTCCGCGGCTTCCTGCACGTGCGCGATCTCCTGGGCGCCGACCCGACCCGTCGGATCCGCGGACTGACCCGCGACATCCTGCACCTTCCGGCCACCAACCGGCTGCTGCCCTCCCTGGCCCGGATGCGCGACGAGGGCCGCCACATCGCCGTCGTCGTCGACGAGTACGGCGGCACCGACGGCATCGTCACCCTCGAGGACCTCGTGGAGGAGCTGGTCGGCGACATCCGCGACGAGTACGACGAGGCCGAGCCGGAGACGGCCCCCGACGTCGTCGACGCCGGCCTCACCATCGAGGACTTCGCCCGGGTGACCGGCGTACCCCTCGCCGACGGTCCGTACGAGACGGTCGCCGGCTTCGTGATGCACCAGCTCGGCCGGCTCGCCGAGGTCGGCGACACCGTGGTGGTCGACGACCACCACCTCGTCGTCACCGAGGTCGACCGCCACCGGATCACGCGGGTCAGCGTGCGGCCCACCAGTTCTGCCGAATCGCCTCCGACGGCGGTCGAGCACCCCTAGCCTGTCCCGGACCAGCGACGAGGCATCGGGCCTCGCCACTGCCCCCGGGGGAGAACAACTGCATGCGACGTGACCGCGCCGCCACCCGTCCGATCGCGACGCTGCTCAGCATCGCTCTCACCCTCGCTGGAGTGCTCTGCGTCGACGCCCCCGTGAGCGCCGAGACCGCGGCGCGCGACGATGCGCGCCCCACGCCGACCTACCGCGTCGCGCCCCCGGACGTCGGCCCGCGCGCAGCGGCGGAGCGGAGCGCCTCGGCGAGCTCGCGACGCAGCGCCCGTGTGTCCGGCACCGGACACATCACGGGCACGGTCACAGGCCCTGCGGGCCAACCCCTCGAGGAGGTCTGGGTCGACCTTTACCGCTGGGACGACGACGAGCAGTGGTGGGACGAGCTGGGGGGCTGGTACACGGGAGCGGACGGCGCCTACGACCTCAACGGCCTCGCCGCCGGCAGCTACCGGATCGCGTTCGACCCGGGCTCCGTGCCGGGCGGCTACGAGGGCGAGTACTGGGACGATGCCGCGAGCTTCGACGAGGCCACGCAGATCGATCTCGCCGATGGGCAGGCGGCTACCGGCACCGATGCAGAGCTCGCGGTGCGAGGCCGCATCACCGGCGTGGTGACGGGACCAGCCGGGCAGCCGCTCTCGGACATCAAAGTCACCGCCTATCGGAGGGAGATCGAGGACGGCGATGGCGGTGACGAGGACGTCTACTGGGACGAGTACACCGACGCGTGGACCGGCTCAGACGGCAGCTACGACCTCGGCGCGATGCACTCCGGCACCTACCGGATCGAGTTCTACGACTACATGACCGGCTACGTCGGGGAGTACTGGCGCGACACCACGCTGTGGGCGGACGCCAGCGGCGTCCAGGTCACCGCAGGAACGGTCACCAGCGGGATCAACGCCCAGCTCGCCCTCGGCGGGGTGGTCGACGGCGTCGTCACGGCCCCTGACGGACACGCGCTCCCGGACATCGAGGTGCGGGCATACCGCTGGGACCAGGCCGGCGGCACGTGGGAGTGGGCCTACTACACCTACACCGATGACAACGGGTTCTACGACATGTCCGGGCTGCCCGACGGCAGCTACCGACTCGGCTTCTCCAACGAGGACGGCTACTACGCCACGGAGTACTGGGACAACGCGACCACGCTCGACGACGCGACCACGATCGCGGTCACCGCAGGCAACCCTCGGCACGGCCGCAACGCCCAGCTGTCGGAGTTCGGCACCATCGACGGGACCGTCACCGACAGCTCGGGCCAACCGCTGTGGGACGTCGAGGTCTACGCCTTCCGGTGGAGCGATGACGAGGACGTCTGGGAGCCGTACTACAACACCTACACCGACGAGGACGGCAGCTATGAGATGGGTGGTCTCGAGCCGGGGAGCTATCGCCTGAGGTTCTGGGGCGACGCCGACACCGTCAAGGAGTACTGGGACGACGCGGACACCCTCGGGTCCGCCACCACTCTCGACGTCGCACTGGACCGGACGCTGAGCCACGTGGACGCCGAGCTCGCGCCCGCATCGGCGCCGAGCGTGGCCGTCGTCGGGCTGCCGACGATCACCGGGCTCCCGCAGATCGGCTCGACGTTGACCGCGACGAGCGGCACGTGGACACCGGCGACCGGACTCGCCTTCAGCTACCGGTGGTTCGTGGGCGGCGAGCCCGTTGCCGGAGCGACGTCGCCGACGTACGTGCCCACGTCGGTCGACCTCGGCAAGACCGTCCAGGTGCAGGTCCGCGCCACCGGGTCCGGCTACACCTCCCGTACGGCGAGCTCGTCGGCCACCGGTGCGGTCGCACCGGCGCCCGCTCCCGTCAACACGGTCCAGCCCGGCTTCACCAAGACTCCTCGGGTCGGCGTCCTCGTGACGGCGAAACCCGGCGTCTGGAGCAAGTCGGCCACGACCTTCACCTACCAGTGGCTGGTGAAAGGGCTCCCGGTCGCCGGCGCGACCCACGCGGCGTACACACCGGTCGCCGCGGACGCAGGGAAGGAGCTGACGGTCCGCGTCACAGCGACCGGCGCCGGAGGCGCTGCCGGCGTGGCGACATCGGCGGCGAGCGTCGTCGCCAAGGGTGTGCTCAAGGCGACGAAGAAGCCCAAGGTCACCGGCACGGCCAAGAAGAACGCCACCGTGACGGTCTCCCCCGGCAGCTGGTCGCCCAAGGCCAAGGTCGCCTACCAGTGGTACGCCGGGAGCAAGGCGGTCGCCAAGGCCACCGGCGCCAGGCTCAAGATCACCGGCAAGGTCCTGAAGGCCGTCAAGGGCAAGGCGATCAGCGTCCTGCTCACGATCACCGCACCCGGGTACACGACCGTGACCACCCGGCTCAAGGTGCCGGGCAAGGTCTAGGCCGTCCAGCCGAGCCAGGCACCGCCGGCGGTGACCGCCGCGAACCAGAAGACGACGGCGAAGACGGCCACCCACGGCAGCCGCTTCGGGTGCGGCGTCCACCAGACACAGGCGACAGCGAGCAGCACGACCCACACGCCCAGCAGCAGCACGACGCCCCACCACGGCGCGACCAGCCCGCTGGCGGCGTACAGGAAGAACGCACACGCCATCCCGGCCATGCCGACGAACGGCCAGGGCGACGCCTTGTGCTGGACCTGGTAGGTCAAGCCGCTAGTCGTTCCACTTGGGATCCTTGTCCCACTCCTCGTTGCGCTGCTCGGCCTTGCCGAGCGCGCCCTCGGCCTCCTCGCGGGAGCCGAACGGCCCGAGCCGGTCGATCGGGGCGCACATGTCCTCGCCCTGCTCGACCCGGTGGTGCTTGACGCAGAACCAGAAGTCACTCATGCCCGGAACGTACCCCGCCTCTAGAGTTGCCAGTCGTGACCGCCCCGCCCATCCTCCCCGCTGCCATCTCGCCCCGCCGACCGGTCCCCACCGCGATCCCGCGACCGGAGTACGTCGACCGCGAGGCACCGGCCCGCTTCGAGGGCAGCGAGGTCAAGGACGCGGACACGATCGAGCGGATGCGTGCGGCCTGCCGGCTGGCCGCCGAGGCCCGCGAGCTCGTCGGCAGCCACGTGGCGCCCGGCGTGACGACCGACGAGCTGGACCGGATCGGGCACGAGTTCCTGTGCGACCACGGTGCGTACCCGTCGACGCTCGGCTACCGCGGCTTCCCCAAGTCGCTGTGCTCCAGCGTCAACGAGGTCGTCTGCCACGGCATCCCCGACAGCCGCCCGATCCTGGACGGCGACATCGTCAACATCGACATCACGGCGTACCTCGACGGTGTCCACGGCGACACCAACGCGACCTTCCTCGCGGGCGAGGTCGACCTGGAGACCCGGATGCTGGTCGAGCGCACCCGCGAGGCGCTCGAGCGCGGGATCAAGGCCGTCAAGCCCGGCCGGCGGATCAACGTCATCGGGCGGGTGATCGAGTCCTACGCCGCCAGGTTCGGGTACGGCGTGGTGCGGGAGTTCACCGGCCACGGCATCGGCACGGCGTTCCACTCGGGCCTGGTCGTCCCGCACTACGACACGCCCGAGTACGACGACCTGATCGAGGTCGGGATGACCTTCACGATCGAGCCGATGCTCAACCTCGGCACGCACGCGTGGGACATGTGGGACGACGGCTGGACGGTCGTGACGGCCGATCGGCGCCCCAGCGCGCAGTTCGAGCACACCCTCCTGGTGACCCCCACCGGGGCCGAGGTCCTGACCGTGGTCTGAGCCGGATCCCGACGCAACGTTCCCGTAACAGCCGAGTGGGTAGGGTCCGCGACATGGATACGCCCATGAGCACGCTGTTCGAGGGCTACTCGGGGACTCGGCATGCCTACGACGAGATGTTCGACGCCGAGACGTTGCGCGCGCCGTACGAACGCCTTCGCACCTCGCTCAACGACCTGACGATCCCCGACCTGGCCGCGCGGGTGGAGGCGCTCCAGGCGAGCTACCTCGACCAGGGCGTGACCTTCGACATCGGTGGTGAGGAGCGGGCCTTCCCGCTCGACATCCTCCCGCGGGTGATCGAGATGGACACCTGGTCCGGGATCGAGCGCGGCGTGCAGCAGCGCGTGGCCGCCCTCGAGGCGTTCCTCGCCGACGTGTACGACGCCGGGCAGGTCTTCGCCGACGGCGTCATCCCCCGCCGGGTGATCGTCACGTCGTCGCACTACCACCGCCAGGCGGCGGGCGTCCGTCCACCCAACGGGGTCCGGGTGCACGTCTCGGGCATCGACCTGGTCCGCGACGACGAGGGCGAGTTCCGGGTCCTCGAGGACAACGTGCGGGTGCCGTCCGGCGTGTCCTACGTGATGACCAACCGGCGGGCGATCTCGTCCGCCCTGCCCGAGCCGTTCGCAGACCACCGGATCCGCCCGGTCGCCGGCTACCCGCAACGGCTGCTGGCCGCACTGCGCGCGTCCGCCCCCGCCGGCGTGCAGGACCCGACGGTCGTCGTCCTCACGCCGGGCGTCTACAACGGCGCCTACTTCGAGCACGCGCTGCTCGCCCGCACGATGGGCATCGAGCTGGTGGAGGGGCGCGACCTCGAGTGCCGTCGCGGCCGCGTCATGATGCGGACCACCAAGGGCCTCGCCCAGGTGCACGTCATCTACCGCAGGGTCGACGACGAGTTCATCGACCCGGTCCACTTCCGCGCCGACTCCATGCTCGGGTGCCCGGGCCTGATCGACGCGGCCCGCGCCGGCAACGTCACCATCGCCAACGCGATCGGCAACGGCGTCGCGGACGACAAGCTCGTCTACACCTACATGCCCGACCTGATCCGCTACTACCTCGGTGAGGAGCCGGTCCTCAAGAACGTCGACACCTGGCGGGTCGGCGACGCGGACGCCCGCGAGGAGGTGCTCGACCGCCTGGACGAGCTCGTGCTCAAGCCGGTGGACGGCAGCGGCGGCAAGGGCATCGTGATCGGGCCACGGGCGACCCCGGCCGAGCTCGTCGAGCTGCGCACGAAGATCCTCGCCGACCCGCGCTCCTGGATCGCCCAGCCGGTCGTCCAGCTGTCGACGGTCCCGACGTACGTCGACGGCAAGTTCGGGCCGCGGCACGTCGACCTGCGGCCGTTCGCGGTCAACGACGGCCAGCGGGTGTGGGTGCTCCCCGGCGGTCTGACCCGGGTCGCCCTCGCCGAGGGCGAGCTGATCGTGAACTCGTCGCGCGGCGGCGGCTCCAAGGACACCTGGGTGCTGGCCGGGACGGGACGGGTGGCGCCGCACGTCGAGCCCGAGCCCGCCGAACCCGTCGCACCGACGCCTACCGCCCCCCAGACCACCGGACCGGCCCTCACGGACACCGGGTCGGGCCAGGAGCAACAGCAGCAGCAACAGCAGGGAGCCGCCCGATGCTGAGCCGGATCGCGGAGTCGATGTTCTGGATCGGCCGGTACGTCGAGCGCGCCGAGGACACCGCGCGCATCCTCGACGTACAGACCCAGCTCATCCTCGAGGAGAGCGGGATCGACGAGCGCGAGACCTGTCGGATGCTGATGTCCATCATGGGCGCCGACCTCGAGCCCGAGGACGAGGTCGACGTCACCACCGTGCTGCGGCAGCTCGCCTACAACCCCGACTCCCCCACATCGATCGCGACCGCCCTCGGTGCGGCCCGGGAGAGCGCGCGCCGGGCGCGCGAGACGCTCTCGGTCCCGATGTGGGAGGCGATCAACACGACGTACCGGGCGATCCCGTCGGGGCAGTTCCGGGCGACGCGGCCGCCGATGGTCTTCCAGTGGGTGCGCGAGCGGGCGGCGCTGATCAACGGCACGGCCGACGCGACCATGACCCGCGACGAGGGCTGGCAGTTCCTGATGCTGGGCCGGTGCATCGAGCGAGCCGACATGACGTCACGGCTGGTCGCGACCGCCGCGGTGTCGACAGGCTCCCCGTGGACGAGCACGCTGCGCGCGTGCGGCGCCTACGAGGCCTTCCTGCGGACCTACCGGGGGCTGGAGACGGACCGGGCGGCGGCGGAGTTCCTGCTCCTCGACCGGCTCTTCCCGCGGTCCGTGGTGTTCTCGCTCAACCGCGCCGAGCAGTGCGTCGACAACCTCGAGTCGCAGGGTCAGCGCGCCGGCTTCCAGAACGAGGCGCAGCGGCTGCTCGGACGCACCCGGGCGGAGCTCGAGTACCGCTCACTCTCCGACGTGCTGGCCGATCTCCCCCACGAGATGGAGCGCCTGCAGCGCACCTGTGCGCTGGCCACCGACGCGATCACCCGCCGCTACTTCGCCGGCGCGGAGTCGCTGACCTGGCAGGGGGTGCTCGCATGAGCATGCAGCTGCGGATCGTGCACCGCACGACGTTCGAGTACGACGGGCGCGCGGTCGCGTCGTACAACCAGGCCCGGATGACGCCGCTGACGACGCCCGGCCAGATCGTGTCGTACAGCCGGGTGGAGGTCTCCCCCGCGCCCTGGAGCTTCGACTACCGCGACTACTTCGGGACGGCGGTCACGGCCTTCGAGGTGCTGGACCCGCACGAGTCGATGACGGTGACGGCCACGTCGACGGTCTACACCGACCGGGCACCCGCCGGGATGCCGACGATCGGGTGGGACCAGCTCGCCGACCCCGACGTCGCCGACGAGTACACGGAGTACCTCGCGCTGACCCACGCGGTCGCGCTGCACCCCGAGCTGAGCGCACGGGTCGACCGGATCCGCGCGGACGCCGCGATGCCGGGCGACGCCGCCCGGGACATCTGCGCGCTGATCCACCGCGAGGTCGAGTACCGGCCCGGCGCGACCGACGTGCACACCCGGGCCGCCGACGCCTGGGAGCAGCGTGCCGGCGTCTGCCAGGACATGGCCCACCTGACGATCGGAGCGCTGCGCACGCTCGGCATCCCGGCCCGCTACGTGTCGGGCTACTTCCACCCGCAGGCGCGGCCCCAGGTCGGCGAGACCGTGCCGGGCGAGTCGCACGCGTGGGTCGAGTGGTGGGACCACGGCTGGCACGCCTTCGACCCCACCAACGACTCCGAGCCGGGAGACCGGTACGTCGTCGTGGCGACCGGGCGCGACTACGGCGACGTCAAGCCGCTCAGCGGGATCTTCTCGGGCGCGAAGACGCAGGCGATGAACGTCGACGTCGTCCTCACCCGCCTGGGCTGACGGCGGGTACGGTGTCGCCGTACCGTCACTTCTCGGGGGAGAACCATGTTTCGTCGTGTCGTCCTCGCCGCCTGCGGCGCCGTCCTGCTCGTGGGCTCGGCGCTCTCTGCCGTCCCGGCGGAGGCCGGCGTCTCGCGCGATCGCCCGCCGCCGCTGATCACGGTCGAGAAGTTCCGCCACGACTTCTCGCCCGACAGGGACGGCTACCACGACCAGCTCAAGATCCCGGTGACGCTCACCAGGAACTCGCTGCTGGTCGTCCGGGTCGTCGACCTGGACACCAAGCAGGTCGTCGCCCACGCCGGCCGCGCGATCTGCCTGGGCGGCCCCTGCCGGCTGAAGCGGGGCACGCACGTCGTCCGGTGGCCCGACATCGCCCACGTCTTCGACGACGACGTGATCAACCGCAGCCAGCGAGGTCGTTACCGCCTGACCTTCGGCGCCGAGACCCGCACCGGTCGGTACGAGACCGCGCGGAGCGTCGTCGTGACCCTGCGCGGCGGTGCGGTCGACCTGGACTCCGACGCCGACCGGCTGATCTCCCCCAACGGCGACGGCCGGCGGGACCGTCTCCGGATCGGGTACGACCTCGAGCAGTCCGCGCGGGTCCGCGCCGTCGTACGCTCCGGCCAGGGTGCCGTCGTGGACCAGGTCCGCCTGGGACGTCTGGCTGCGGGCCACCACACCTGGACGTGGGCGCCGTCGACCAAGCCCTCCTCGCGTCCGGCCGACGGCTCCTACTCGGTGAGCCTGGTCGCGGTCCCGCCGGCGCACGGTCCGGGTGCCGGCCGCGCCGGGATCACGGTCCGCACCGACACGGTCGGGCCCGACGCGACCCCGGACCACAGCCGCACCACCGTCTACCCGGCCACGACCCTCTTCGCCGACGAGGTCCGCTTCCAGTTCGACGACGACGTCGCCATCGGCTCGCTCGACGTGTCCGTACGTCGTCCCGACGGCGCCCTCGTCCGCACGCTGGAGCCCGAGACCGTGCCGTGCGTGCCCGGCGACAGCTACCACATGCTCGCCGGCGACTGTGCCCTCCTGCGGTGGGACGGGCGCACTGCGGCCGGGTCCTACGTGCTCCGAGCCCGCGCGTACGACGCCGCCGGCAACCAGACCGTCGCCGAGACTCCGCTCACGGTCTCGTCGAAGCCGCTGGTCGAGCAGACGAAGAGCACGACGGTGCCCGCGTCGCAGTGGGGCGGTGGAAAGACCCCGTGCGCCGACCCCTACTCGTCCCAGGGCTGTGGTTTCACGTTCCACGAGCCGGTGCCGTCGGAGCGCTTCACTGGCGGGTTGTCATTCCGGGCCGGCACCGGCACGGCCGAGCTCATCTTCCCGGTCGGGGGCGAGACCGGCCACGAGCGGTTCCGGGTCACCGCCACCGGCGGGCCGACCACCCCCGGCGACCAGGACGTCGCCTCGCTCAGCGGCACCCAGATGCAAGGTGACGGCAGCTTCACGACCGGATGGCACCCGGTCACGCTGGCTGCCGGGGCCCTCCAGGCCGAAGGCTTCTGGGTGACGTCGACCAGCAACGGCAACGACTACGACGTCGCGTCGTTCACCGTCGAGCAGACCTACTTCGCGCCTGCTTCCTGACGGTCAGTCGCCGCGCTTGACGTACTCCTCGACCCGCAGCACCGCCAGGCCGTAGTCCCAGTCGCCGCTCATCGCGGCGGCGAGGCGCAGGTGCGGCAGCGCCTCGGCGTACCGGCTCTGGCGCTCCAGGCACCGTCCGAGGGCGTGCTGCGCCCAGTCGTCGGTGGGGTTGTCGGCGACCAGCCGCTCGAGGTCGGCCTGGGCGTGCTTGAGCTGCACGCGGATGAAGTAGGCCCAGGCCCGCAGGCTGAGCAGTCCGGTGTTGTCGGGGTCCTGCTCCAGCGCAGGCTCGAGGACCTCGAGGGCCTCCTTGGGCGCGCGACGCTCCAGGAGGTCGTACGCCGTCCGGTAGGCCGACTCGGGTGCCGCCGTCTGTCCAGGGAACACGACCGGCGGCGTGGGCAGCATGTCGTCGCTCATGCCCGGTCAACGCCCGATCGAGGTACGGGATTCCCGGGTGGGTCGTCGTGCAGGATGCGCTGGAAGAGCACCTGGTCGCGCCACTCCCCGCGGATGAAGAGGAACCGCTCGGCCCGCCCGTACTCCTCGAATCCGCTGCGTCTCAGCACCGCCTGCGAGGCCGTGTTGGTGGGCGCCGTGCCTGCCTCCAGACGGTGCAGGCCGAGCCTCGTCGCCTGCACGACGGCATGCCCGACCGCGGACGTCGCGAGCCCCCGGCGCAGGTGCTCGTGGTCGACCCAGTAGCCGACCGTCCCCGACTGCAGCACGTAGCGCACGATGTTGCTGAGCATCAGCCGCCCGACCACCTGCTCGCCGTACCAGATCAGGTTGACGTACGTCCGGCCCTCCTCGCTCAGGGCCAGGTTGCGCTCGACCTCGATCTCCTGCCCGGCATCGGTGTAGAAGCTCTCCGGCCGGTCCGGGTCCCACGGCGCCAGGTGCTCCCGGTTGCGCCGGTACGCCGCCGCCAGCGCCGCCCCGTCCCCGCTCCGCAGCTCCCTGATCGCGTAGTCCTCACCCAGCACCGCGCCAGCCTATGCCGTGCCTTCCGGTGGTGACCGGTGGTTGAGGAGGGCCGCCAGGTCCGTCTCGAAACCCCGGAAAGCCGACCGACCTCCCTCCATCGAGATCGTGACCGTTTCGTGACCTACAACCCTGTGGATAAGGCCTTCTGAGGCCTTGGCCTGTCGGTGGTCGGTGCTTGGCTAGTCCCATGACAGCGATGACCACACCCCACCACCAGGTGGCGACGGCGACCGCGCGGATGCGCGCGGTTGCCGACGCCGTGGTGGATGCGTCGGTGTGGTCGATGAGCGCTCCCGAGGCGGCGTCGACGCTGGTGGAGCTGACCCGGCTGGAGGCGCAGGTCGTCGAGCTCCGCGCCCGCGTGGCCCGGCACGCCGACGAGCTCCAGGTCGGCACCGACGTCGGATCCACGTCCACCTCGACGTGGCTCGCTCATCAGACCCGGCTGACCCGGTCCGCTGCGGCTGGGTGGTGCACCTCGGCTACGACCTCGACACCCACGACCTGGTCCGCGACGCCCTGGCCGCCGGTGACCTCCGCCCCGAGCAAGCGGTCGCGATCGTCCGGGCGGTCAAGGAGCTCCCGCAGGATCTGGACACCGACCTGGTGATCCGCGCGGAGCGGCACCTGGTCGACGCAGCGGCCGAGCACGACGCGAAGACGTTGCGGATCCTCGGCCGCCGTCTGTTGGAGGTGGTGGCGCCGGAACTGGCGGACCAGCACGAGGCCGACCTCCTCGAGAAGGAGGAGGCCAAGGCCGCCCAGGCGATGCGGTTGACGATGACCGACGACGGTCACGGCAAGACCCACGCCCGATTCACCCTCCCGACCGTGCAGGCAGCGATGCTCAAGAAGATGCTCCTCGCCATCGCCGCACCGAAGCACCAGGCCGCCACCCACGGCGCCGGCGTCGAACGCCGCCCGGGACCGGAGCGGATGGGCAGGGCGTTCGCCGAGCTCATCGAACGCATCTCCGCGAAGGATCTACCGAAGGTCGGCGGTAGGGACGCCACCATCGTCATCCACATCGACCTCGACGTGTTGACCGGGAGACTCGAGAAGGCCGGGGTCCTCGACACCGGCGAGCGGATCAGCCCCTCACAGGTCCGCCGCTTGGCGTGCACCGCGCGGATCCTCCCCGTCGTCCTCAACGGCAAGTCCGAGGTCCTCGACGTCGGCCGAGCCAAGCGCTTCTTCACCAAAGCCCAGCTCACCGCCCTGGGCATCCGAGACGGCGGCTGTCGGACCGAAGGCTGCGACTGGCCACCCTGGCTCTGCCACGGACACCACTGGCAGCGCTGGGCAGACGACGGCGACACCGACCTCGCCAACGGCGGCCTGCTGTGCCCCAGACACCACGCACGCGCTCACGACCCCACCGACGAGACGACCCGAGAAGCGAACGGCAAGGTCAGCTTCCACCGTCGCGAGTGAGGAAGCGGTCGGTCAGCTCGCCTCGCAGGCGATGCCGTCCTTGTCCCGGTCGAGGCCGCTGTTCGCCCGCATGGCGGTCCGGTAGAGCGCGTTGGAGCGCTTGAAGTTGGTGACCCGGGTGCCGCTGGTGTGGTCGCGTGCGCCCACCTTGCCGACTCCGTGCGGGTAGGTCCGGTGCACGGCGTCGCAGTTGCGCCACGACACCGCCTCCGCTGGCCCCGCCCCGATCAGTGCAGCCGCCGTCACCGTCACGGCCACGATCGCCGCCCCGATCCCTGTCCGTCGCATCGTCATGCCGAGCTCCCCTGTCGCGGTCCGTTGCGCGACCCTACGTCGCGTAGGTGGGGTAGGGGCGGGTTTCCCCTATCCTTGTCCCGCGGACGGGCTGGCCGGGCGACCGCGTCATCGTGCGACCGAGAGGAAGCGCGGTGCCGAGGAAGGTCCGGGCTCCACAGGGCAAGGTGGTGGGTAACACCCACCCGGGGCAACCTGCGGGACAGTGCCACAGAAAACAGACCGCCTCCCCTCGCTTCGGCGAAGGGCGGTAAGGATGAAACGGCGGTGTAAGAGACCACCAGCGGTCGGGGTGACCCGACCGGCTAGGCAAACCCCACCTGGAGCAAGGTCAAGAAGTTCGGAGCCTCCGGGCTCCGGATGCGCGTGCGTCTGAGGGCGGCCCGCCCGAGCACGCGGGTAGATCGCTGGAGGCGGCCGGCAACGGTCGTCGTAGATGGATGGTCGCCACGCTTCGGCGCACAGAACCCGGCCTACAGGCCAGCCCGTCCGCACACAGGGTCTGACCTGCGAGAGCGCGACCACGCCGCTCCAGTCCGCAGGTGCGAGCGCCGCTCCCTCGCGTCGGTCGGCGAGATCGCGTGAAAGGTGGGGAGTTCCTCCGATGTCGAGGACCACCGTCCAGCGCGAGCCTTGTCGCGTCCCCAACCGAACGACGAGGTGATGCCATGTACAGCCCCTACAGCGTGGACCTGGCCCGCGCTCGGCAGCAGGAGCTGCTGGCCGAGGCCGGGCGACGGCGCATCGTGAAGGCCGTCCGCAAGCCGCGTGGGCAACGCCGCGCGCTGACCGGCCGACCGATCGACGCCGACGTCGTCATGAAGGGACGTCAGCCCACGGCACGTCCTGCCCTGCCGCTGCGAGCGTGATGACATGTATGCCGCCCTGCCCGTCCTGGCCGGGATCGCCTCGACGGTGATCTTCGCGTCCAGCACCATGCCGATGCTCGGCAAGGCGCTGCGCACGCGCGAGCTCAGCTCCTACAGCCTGGGCAACCTGCTGCTGGCGAACCTCGGGAACGCCATCTACTCGGTGTACATCTTCAGCCTGGCGCCGGGTCCACTGTGGGCGCTCCACTCGTTCCACCTGGGGAGCACCGCCTTCATGCTGGTCTGGTACCTGCGCTTCGAGCTCCTGCCCCGGCGACAGCGCGGATCACGTCAGCCCGAGCTGCGCGGAGTTGACCACGACGGCACGCCGGTTGGGTACGGCGAGCTTGGTCAGGATGGCCGAGACGTGATGGTCGGCGGTCTTGGGTGAGATGAAGAGCTGGGTCGCGATCTCACTGTTGGAGAGCCCTCGGGCCACCAGTCGTGCGACCTCGAGCTGACGGTTGGTGAGGCCCGCCGGGTTCGCGCGGGTGCTCTCCCGCGGACGCTGAGGCACCACGACGCCGCCCTCCTGGCGCAGCACGACCCGGTGCCGGTCGGCCGTGCCGACCGCCCCGATCGAGTCCAGCAACCTGATGCCGGTGACCCGGTCCTCAGGGATCACCGAGTCGGTCCAGGCCATCGCCTCGGCGAAGGGATCGCCCAGCAGCTGCCACGCCTGTGCTGCATCGGCGACCCGGCCTTCGTCGGCCAGGCGGTAGGGCTCGGCCACCAGGGACAGCGGAGGCACCGGAAGGCCCAGGCGGCGCAGCCACGCGCCCACCTGACCCGCACCCCACTCGGCGCCGGGACAGGCGCCGAGCACGGCGAGCTGCGTCACGGCGTACTCGGACACCCGATGGTCGGTGCGTCCCGTCATCCACGCCGCCTCCGCGAGCGCAGCGAGCACTGAGAGCCGTCGGAGGGGCTCGTCGATCTGTTCCGCCAGCGACCACGCGTCATCGAGGAGGCCGAGCTCGGCCTCCTCGCCACGACGCAGTGGCACGAGGACACTGACCAGCCGCGGCCACAAGGTCGCCAGGGGCATCCCGTTGTCGTCGATGACCGTGGCGGCATCCTCCAGCGCCGCCTCCCACCGCCCGCGCTGGAACTGGACTCGTGCACGTACGCCGGTCTGCCAGTGGCGACAGATGGGGATGTCGCGCTGGATGGCGAAGGGGATCGAGACCTGGAGCAGCCGCTCGGCGTCGCGGAACCGACCGTGCTCGACGTCGAGGCTGGCGACCTGCGAGTAGACCGTAGACGCCAGCTCGTCCCAGCCTCGGTCACGGGCGGTCTCCACCTGGGTCAGCAACGTGGCCCGCGCGGCCTCGTCTCCGCTCACCAGGTCGCTCACGGTGCTGACGACCTCACTGCGCAGGCCGACCACGCCCAGGTCGCTGCGTTCGGCCACCTCCCGCGCTTCTGCCGCCAGCTCCCGGGCGCGCACGAGGTCGTTGCGGAGATAGGCCAGGAACCCCTGGGTCGCTCGAGCCGCGCCGAAGGTGGACGGCGTGGCGGCGTCGAGCGCGATGCGCGCCGCGGCATCCGAGTGATGCTCGGCCCTCTCGCGGTGCGCGTTGTAGTACTCGAACAGCGCGACGGCGGCATGCGCATCGGCGAGCCCGTCGTGCCTCTTCGCCTCCTCCCAGAGACGGAAGGTCGCCCGTACATTCGAGATCGCCTCGGGCAGTCGGCTGGTCATGTACTGCTGGTAGGCGAGCTCGAGGAGGAGTCGCGCCCGCTCCTCCGGATCACGAGACTCCAGATGCTCCAGCGCGATCTCGAAGAACGCAGCCGCCTCGCTGTGTGATCCGGCCGCGCTGGCGTCCTCGGCGGCCCGGCAGGCGTACGACGTCGCTCGTGCGCTGTCGCGCGCGGCAACGGCATGGTGGGTGAGGACGGCCGGATCGGCGGGATCGATCGTCTCCAGGGCGTCGAGGAGCCGGGCGTGCAGCCGTGGTCCGCCACCGGGCGGGATCGTGCTCTCGATCGCCTGCCGGGCGAGCTCATGACGGAAGACCAGACCATCGTCAGTACGGGTCAGGAGTGCGGTGTCCTGGAGACGTCGCAGGGTCGGCAGGTCGACGCCGAGGTGCGGCAGCACGCGGTTGTCGAGGCGGTCAGGGGCGGCCGCGATCAGCTGAAGCACGTCGAAGTCGTGGTCGGTGACGTCAGCTGTGTGCGCGAGCACTGCATCACGCACGGTGGCCGGCAGTGGGCGGTCGGGCTCCTTGGCGACCTCCGCGACGAAGAACGGGTTGCCTCCGGTGAGAGCGTGCACGCGCGACGCATCCAGGTGGGTGCCGCTGACCACCTCGCGGACCGCATCCACCGAGAGCGGCGCGAGCGCGAGCTGCGTGAAGCCATCGAGCGAGGCGAGGTCGCCCAGCAGCGGTCGCGCTGAGTGTCGGGGGCTGATCTCCCTGTCCCGGTAGGTGAGGACGAGGAGGAGCGGCATCGATTCGACCCGCCGCGCGAGGAAGCGGAGCACGTCGACCGTCGCGGCGTCGACCCAGTGCAGGTCCTCGACGATCAGCAGCGTCGGCTCGGTCCGTACGGCGTCGTACACCCGTTCGCACATCTCGGCCCGCGACTCGTCCTCGCGCCGCGGGTCGTCTGCGGCGCCGAGAAGCTCGAGGTCGCGGAAGGGGCCGAGCGGTCGCGGGGTGTCGAGCGGGTCGCAGTGGGCGTGCAGCACGCGCACCTCGAGCCCGGCCGCGGACGTCTCGGCGACGGCGGCGTCGACCAGCGACGACTTGCCGACACCGCTGTCTCCGGTGATGGCCACTCCGCTGCCGTCACCGCCACGGGCGTGACCGAGGGCCGCCCGGAGGACACCCACCTCGGTGCTGCGCTCCAAGAGCCGCACAGGCCGAGTGTAGGTGTCCTCCGCCGTGACGCCGAGCAAATTGTCGGTCGTCATGTGGTCGTCGGCTCAGACGTTCGCCGTGTGCGGCCCGAACTCCGCCACGACGGGCGTGACCCTGTCTGCAGGGAAGCCGCCGCGACGGGCGTGCTCGAGGATCGACTCCTCGTCGACGGCGTCGTGGATGCAGTAGATCCGGTCGCCGGCCACATAGCTGACGATCCAGACGTACGGCACGCCGAGCGACTCGACGGCCGCGTTGGACGTGCGGGCGATCTCGGCCAGCTGGTCCTGAGTCAGGTCCTTGGCGTTGGGGATCTCCCGCTCGATGATGAAACGCTGCATTGCTACTCCTTGTGTCGGTCCCGGGGCCTCGTGCCGCCGGGAGACCAACACTCGCGCTGCCCGGGTCCCGGGCACATGGGGAGCAGCCACCCATTTGTCGACAGCCGGTGCCGACGCCTCCGACCTAGGGCTTCCTGGTCGGCGCCTTCCCCTTGACCATGGTGAAGGTGGTGGCGAGGAGCTTCGAGCCCTTCCGGGTCACCTTGACCGAGAGCGTGGCCTTGGGCTTGAGCACCAGTCCCTTCACCCCGGCGACGGACAGGCTCGCCTTCTTGGCGGTGAGCGTGCTGCTCGCCTTCTTCGTGCAGCCGAGGGCCTTGCTCTTGCACGTCACCGTGACCTTGTCGCCCTTCTTCAGGCCGGTGATGGTGAGCGACTGGATCTTGGTCCGTCCGCCGGATGCCTTGGCCGACTTCAGCTTGGCCGACGCCTTGGGGACCGCGGCCGCCGTGACCTGCAGCGGGCGGGTGCTCTCGGTCTGGTTGCCGGCTGCGTCGGTCGAGTCGGTCCGCACCTGGTAGACGCCGGTCGCGGCGTAGGTGTGGCTGACGGACGAGCCGACCGCCGTCGTGCCGTCACCGAAGTCCCAGGTCACCGTGGCGGGCCCGATGCGGTCCGTGCTGGTGGCCCTGAAGGCCGTCGCCTTGCCGCGCACCGCGCTGGTCGGGATGGTGATCCCGCTGAGGGTCGGGGCGACGACGTCGTACGCCGCGACCATCGGTGCGTACGTCGTCGGCGTCCCGGACGCGGTCCGGCGGTAGACGACGAACCCGTTGCCCTGGTCGTCGAGATCCACGGCCGCGTTGTCGTTCTGCACGAGCGGAGCGGCGGCGGAGCCGCGTGCGACCTCGCGGGCGTCCTCGAAGTCGGAGGTCCCGGGACGGCGGCGGCTGGCGTAGATCGTGTAGTCGTTGATCGAGCCTCCGGGCCACACGATCAGGGCCTCGCCGCTGGGACTCAGTGCGAGCCTCGTGCTGAAGCCGCCGACGGTCGAGAGGTCGCGCTGGCTGGAGAACCCGCCCCCGGGCGGCCGGATCGTGGCCGTGACCGCGGCGCTGTGCGACCAGGCGACGATCACCGTCCCGTCGCGGCCGACGACGGCACGCGGGTACTCCGCGTCGACGCCGGCCGTGTAGTTGAGGTTGGTGCCGCCGGCCCAGAAGGCGGTCTGGAAGTTCGAGCCCGGCGAGCGCTCGGCGTACTGCACCCGGAAGGTGGTCCCGGCGTCTCCGGAGGCGTACTCCCAGACCGCGAAGGCCTTGCCCTGGGGCGACATCGCGACGTTGTAGACGCTGCCAGTCACGCCGCCGACCGTCGTGGAGGAGCGGGCGGTCGGGCTGGTGAAGGTCGCGCTGGTGGCAGCCTTCTCGGCGGTCTCCGCGACGTAACGGTAGGTGCCAGGAGAGCCGACGTCGGTGTAGCGCACCCACATCGCGATCAGGTCGCCGGCGTCATCCATCGCCACGCTCGGTGCGCCCGGGTAGAACCCGCCGCCCTCGGCCAGGGCCGAGACGTTCACCGGGGAGCCGAAAGCCGCTGCATCCGCGAGCCGCTGGGCGACCTGGATGACCTCTGCCGATCCGGTTCCGGAGTGCCAGACGAGTGCGGCGGCGCCGTTGGTGCCGACGGCCAGTGCCGGCGACGCGGCGTTGGGGCCGGACACCGTCTGCGGCGCGGACCAGTCGCCACCAGGCGAGCGCTTGGCGGCCTGCAGCACACCGCCGCGCACCCAGGCGAGGGTTGCCACGCCCTGGCGGTCCACGTCGAGGACCACGTTGCTCGCGGCGGTCCCGTCCTCGGACAGCGCGGTCGCCGTGCCGAAGGCGCCCCCGGGTGGGCGGACCGCCACGTAGACCCGGGCCACCGTGTCCGTCCGGACGAAGGCGGCGTACGCCGTGCCGTCCGGCGCGACACCCACGGCGCTCTGACCGTTGACGAAGCCCGTCGACGCCGGTGCGAGCTCGGTCCCGGGCAGGAACGGCGGCGCGGCCTGGCCGACCGTCTGCGCGCCCAGGGCAATCGTCCCGGCGACGAGGGTGACGACGATCGCGCGAGCGAGGGCCCGCCTGACGGTGCTGCTCATCCTGCTGCCTCCCGGCGGGCCTGTGTCTACAGGCGGAAAGTTAGGTCAGCTTCCTTGCCCGTGCAACGACCCGTGAGGGTGATTGACGCTCGGCTCATCGCGTGCCCCACTCCGCGGCCAGCAGCTCGTAGGAACGCAGCCGGTCGGCGTGGTCGTGGGTGATCGTCGTGATCACCAGCTCGTCGGCGCCGGTAGCCTCCTGGAGCTGCTCGAGCCGGTCGGCGACGGCGGCGGCGGTCCCGACGAACTGGGTCTCGAGCCGGTCGGCGACCAGGGCGCGACTCTCGTCGTCCCACGCGTGCTCGCGCGCCTCGTCCGGCGTCGGGAAGGGGATCGCACCGGAGCCGTCGCGGATGCTGCGCACCCACGGTGCGTAGCCGGCGGCGAGCTCGCGCGCCTCGTCGTCGGTCCGGCCGACCACGACGTCGGCCGACACCGCGAGGTACGGAGCCGCGCGGGTCGGCGACGGCCGGAACGCCGCCCGGTAGCCGTCGACCGCCTCGAGCACCGAGCCCGGGCTGACGTGGTAGTTGGCGGCGAACGGCAGGCTCCGCTCCCCCGCGACCTCCGCGCTCTCACCGCCGCTGCTGCCGAGGATCCAGACCTCGAGGTCGGCGCCCTCCCCGGGGACGACGTGCGCCTCGGTGCCGTCCTCGTCGCGGTAGGTGCCCTCGATCAGCGCGAGCACGTCGGCGATCTGGTCGGCGTACGCCGGCGCCTGGGCGCCCGGCTGCTGCAGCAGCCGCTTTTGGACCACGAAGCGCGGGCTGCCCAACAGAGCTGCGGGCGAGAACTTCGGTGGGATCCGCAGCCCGTTAGGCGTCGCCCCGTCGACCACCTGCGCGGCGAGCGGGCCCGGCTCGGGTGCCGCTCCCCCGGCGCGCGGCGCGCCCGACCGGCCGAGGCCGAGGTCGAAGCGGCCCGGGTGGACGGCGTCGAGCAGGCCGAACTCCTCGACGGTCGCCAGCGGTGTGCGGTGCCCGAGGAGCACCGCCCCGGAGCCGAGCCGGATCGTGGAGGTCGCGTCGGCGACCAGCGCCAGCACCACGGCCGGCGAGGTGCCGGCGACGCCGGGGTTGAGGTGGTGCTCGGCGAACCAGTAGCGGGAGTACCCCCACCGCTCCGCGTGTACGGCGAGGTCGCGGCTGTTGCGGATCGCCTGGCCGGCGTCGGACCCGGAGACGACCGGCACCAGGTCGAGCACGCCGAGAGGGACCCTCATGACGCCGCCTCGGCGGTCCGGCCCCGGCCGAGCGGCGGCAGTCCGAGGTGGTCGCGCAGCGTGCTGCCGGCGTACTCGGTGCGGAAGGAGCCCCGCTCCTGCAGCAGCGGGACGACCCGGTCGGCGAACTCGTCGAGGCCGCCGGGCACCAGGTGTGGCACCAGGATGAACCCGTCCGCGGCGTCCTCCTGCACCAGCGAGTCGATGGTGTCGGCCACCTGCTGCGGCGTCCCGACGAAGGACTGACGGTTGCCGACCTCGACCATCAGGTCGCGGATCGAGAGCCCGTCGGCGGCCGCGCGCTCGCGCCACTCCTGGGCCGTGGCCAGCGGGTCACGGTGCATCCGGACGCTCGCCCGGCCCTTCGCGACGGTGTGCTCGCCCAGCAGCGGGTCGACGTCCGGCAGCGGGCCGTCGGGGTCGTACGCCGAGAGGTCCCTGTTCCACACCTGCTCCATCAGCCGGAGCGCGGTGGCACCGCTGACCTGCTGGTAGCGCACCTCCCGAGCACGCTCCTCCGCCTCGCCCGGGGTGTCGCCCAGCACGAAGGTGGCGGCCGGCAGGATCAGCAGGTCGTCACGTGAGCGACCGTGGGCGGCGAGCCGCCCCTTCACGTCGCTGTAGAAGCTCTGCCCCGCGTCCCGGGTCGCGTGCCGACTGAAGATCGCGTCCGCGCTCGACGCCGCGAACTCCCGCCCGAGCTCGGAGTCCCCGGCCTGGAAGATCACCGGTCGGCCCTGCGGGCTGCGCGGGACCGAGAACCGCCCCTCGATGTCGAAGTGCCGGTCGTGGTGGGCGAACGCGCCCGCGGCCGGGCCGTCGAGGAAGCGGCCGGCCTCCTTGTCGGCGACGATCTCGTCGCCCCTCCACGAGTCGAACAGCTCGGTCGCCGTCTCGAGGAACGCCCGGGCGCGCTCGTAGCGGTCGCCCTCGTCGAGGAAGCCGCCGCGGCGGAAGTTCTCGCCGGTGAACGCGTCCCAGGAGGTGACGACGTTCCACGCCGCGCGCCCCTCCGAGAGGTGGTCCAGGGTCGCGAACTGGCGTGCCACCTCGACCGGCTCGTTGAAGGTTGAGCTGATCGTCCCGGCGAGCCCGAGGTGCTCGGTGACCCCCGCGAGCGCGGCGAGCACCGCGAACGTGTCCGGCCGCCCGACGACGTCGAGGTCGTAGATCTCGCCGTTCTGCTCGCGGAGCCGGAGGCCCTCGGCGAGGAAGAGGAAGTCGAACTTGGCCCGCTCGGCGGTCTGCGCGAGGTGGACGAACGACGCGAAGTCGATCTGGCTGCCCGAGCTCGGGTCGCTCCACACCGTGGTGTTGTTGACGCCGGGAAAGTGCGCCGCGAGGTGCACCTGCTTGCGTGGCCGGCTCATGCGGTGACCTCGTAGCGGTTGACCGGGCGCTCGAGCCCGAGCCGCGAGCGCAGGCTCCCGGCGTCATACGCCGTCCGGAAGCTGCCTCGCCGCTGCAGCTTGGGCACCAGGCCGCGCGTGATCGCGGTGAGGTCGGCGGGGACGGCTGCGGGTCGCAGCCGCAGCCCGTCGAGCCCGCGCGCGTGCCAGTCCTCGACCAGGTCGGCCAGCCTCTCCGGTGTGCCGCAGAAGACCCGGGCATCGCTCTGCAGCGGCTCGCCCGCGCGGGCGTCGAGCCGCTCCAGTCGCTCGCGAGCGAGCGCCTCCGTGGCGCCCAGCACCACCAGCAGGTCGCCCCAGACGAGCAGCGGCGGACCGGCCCGGTCGACCGAGGCCTCGGCGTACCGCACCCCGGCGAGCAGCTCGCCGACCTCGTCGTCGGTCTGCGGGGTCACGATCACGACGTCGGAGCTGCGGGCGGCGTACGCGACCACGGCCGGCGTGTGGGCGAGGGCCAGCACCGGAGGTTGGCCCTGGGGCGGTCGCGGCGTGATCGAGGGACCCCGGACGGAGAAGTGGGCGCCCTCGAAGTCGATGTAGTGCAGCCGGTCGCGGTCGATGAACCGGCCGCTCTCGACGTCGCGGATCTCCGCGCCGTCCTCCCAGCTGTCCCAGAGCCGGCGCTGCACCTCGACGTGGTCGGCGGCCTCGTCGAGCAGCTCGCCGAGGCGTTCGCGGGTCGGCAGCTCCCGTCGGCCGACCAGCCGCGCCTCGTCGGCTCGTGCCGACACCCGGACCCGTACGCCGGCCCGCCCGTGGCTGACGAAGTCGAGGGTCGCAATCGCCTTCGAGACGTGGAAGGGCTCGGTGTGGGTGGCGACGACGCTCGGCACCAGCCCGATGTGGCGGGTGACCGGGGCGAGCCGCGACGCCAGCAGGACGGCGTCCAGGCGGCCGCGCACCCGGTCGACCCGGTCGTCGGGCCCGTCCCACCTCGACGACTGGAGCGCGAGGGAGTCCTCGAAGGTCACCAGGTCGAGCAGCCCGGCCTCCGCCTCCTGCACCACCTGGGTCCACGAGGCCGCCCGGAAGAGCCCTGCCGGATCGGCGTCCGCCTCGCGCCAGGCCGCGGGGTGCCACCCGGCGCCGTCGATTGCGACCGAGAGGTGGGGACCAGTCCGCGTCATGTCGCCTTACTCTATCGGCTCAGTTCAATTAAGAGGCGGGTCGAGGCGACGCGCTCAGAGCCTGCTCTTCAGGGCGAGCGCAGGCTTCTCGATGAAGCGGTAGGTCAGCGAGGACAACCCGATCGTCACGCCACTCACCACGAGCACGTTCACCGCGAAGCCGGCGAGACCTCGCCCGGCCACCAGATCGTGCTCGTCGAGCCACCAGATGACCGGGACGTGCCACAGGTAGACGCTGTAGCTGATCAGGCCGAGGTACGCGAACGGCCGCAACCGCAGCACGCCGGCGACCCAGTTCGTCCCCGTCGTGGCCGGGATCGCCACCGCGGCGATCACGAAGGCCGAGGCGATCCCAGCGGCGACGGGTGCGTAGACCGAGGCGATGTGGGTGGTGGTGACCCGCAGCATGACGAGGCCCGCGACCAGCAGGACGGTGGTGGTCGCGACGTGGGCGCGCACCCGGCCGCCTCCCAGGCTCAGCACCACGGCCACCAGCATCCCGTAGCCGAACAGGTCGGCCTGCGCGAGGAGGCTGCGGGACACGACCGCCGTCCACGTGTGCCCCCAGAGCCACTGGCTCACGTCGTTGCCGACCAAGGTGGAGGTCTCGGCCGCGATCCAGGCCTTCGTGCCCAGCCCGACGGCGATCAGCACCACGGCCGGCAGCAGGACGGCGACCCGCTTCGACGTGACGCCAGCGATCCGGTAGGCGCCGTACGCCAGGACGGGCATCACGACGTAGAAGGCGATCTCCGCCGACAGCGACCACGCCGGCCCGATCCCCGTCAGCAGCGCCTCGGGCACGTAGGACTGGACGACGAAGACGTTCGCGAGGATGTCGACCGGGTCGGTCATCCGCCCCGACACCTCGCCGACGCCCAGGCCGGGAGCGCCGTCGAGCCAGACCACGCCGAGCGCGAAGGCGGCGACCAGGAAGATCGCGAGGTACGCCGGGTAGATCCGCAGGAACCGGCTCCCGGAGTACCGACGGATCGACGGGAAGCCGCGGTGCCCGAGGATCGCGTCGGCGAACGGCTTGTAGAGCAGGAAGCCGGAGAGCGCGAAGAACAACGTCAGACCGTGGGCGAGCACGGTGGTGAGCAGACCGACCTGGCCCACGTTGGCGGCCGTGCTCAGGTAGTTGGCCGTGTGGTGGACCAGGACGCTGAGGGCCGCGATCCCACGGAGCCCCTCGATGCCCTCGAAGCGGTCACGGACGATCGCGGTGGGCTGGTGGGCCGCCGCCCCCTCCGTGAGTGTCACTCGGCCGACTGTAGTTTCTCGCGCTCGAGGTGTGGGCCCTTCGCCTTGCCCTTCGGCTTGCCGTTGCCCTTCGGCTTGCCGTTGCCCTTCGGCTTGCCGTTGCCCTTCGCCTTGCCGTTGCCCTTCGCCTTGCCGTTGCCCTTCGCCTTGCCGTTGCCCTTCGCCTTGCCGTTGCCCTTCGCCTTGCCGTTGTCCTTCGGCTTGTCGATGGCCTTCGCCTTGCCGTTCGCCTTGCCCTTGTCGGGGCCCTTCGCCTTGCCGGGGCCCGTCGCCTTGCCTGGGCCCTGGTCGTGTGCGTGGCCCTTGCCGTGCGCATGTCCCTGGCCGGCGCTGGGCTTGCTCGGGGTGGACGACGGCGTCGGCGCGGCCGGCGTCCCGGTGGGCGTCTGCGTCTCGATCGGCGTCGGCTTGGTGGGCGTCGGGGCCGGCGACCACGGCGGGTCGACGAGGCCGGCGCCGTACGCGACGCCCAGACCCCCTCCGACCGTCAGCGCCGCCACGGCGGTCGCCACCGCGGCCACCCGCCGCCGGCCCACGTGCGGCCGCGTGGACGCCGCCGTCGCGGCCGCCACGGACGCGAGCCGCTCGACGAAGGCGTCGTCGTCGGACGGGTCGCCGATGTCCGCGCGTAGGGACCGCGCGACGTCTCGACGCGACCAGGAGGCTCTCACGCCCTAAACATGTCATGAACCGACCTGATGGTTACTCTCACCCGACAGTTCGGACGACGAGAGGGGCGACGGTGGCCACGCACTCCGACGCCCTCGTGTCGTCCGCGCGGACCGGGGACCAGGCCGCGTGGAAGACGTTGTACGGCCTGCACAACCGGCGGCTGACCGTCTGGCTCGGCTCACTGCCCCGCGGCGACGTACCCGACGCTCCGGAGGACCTCGCGGCCGAGGCGTGGCTGCTCGCCGCATCGAAGCTCGGCGACTTCCGTGGCTCGGACGACGACTTCGCCGGGTGGCTGTTCACGCTGGCCCGCAACGTCGCGGCCAACAGCCACCGCAAGGCGGTACGCCGGCGCACGGACCCGGCCGCCGTCGAGCCGTCCGCGGACGGCGAGTGGGGCGTCGCCGACGACGACACCGCGCAGGTCGACGGGCAGGCCGCCACCCGAGAGCTCCTCTCCCACCTCAGCCCGCGCGAGGCGGAGGTGGTCGCCTGCATCGACGTCGTCGGCCTGGACGTGGCCTCGACAGCACGCGCGCTCGAGATGAAGCCGACGGCCGTGCGCGTCGCCCGCCACCGGGCCCTCGGGCGGTTGCGCAAGATCCTGTCGGAGACCGACCCGCTGTAACCGATCGCGTCGCTCGCGACATGAGTGGACGGGGCTGCACGGCGCAGCCCTCTCCTGCCGACGCCTGACGGGTCGCGAGAGATCACGAGACAGGCTCTGCGATGACCACCAACCACGGTCCACGGCACCGCCTCGCTCCGGCCGAGTCACCGATGGACCGCCTCCGGCAGGCGCTGGTGCGCGCCTTCACCGGCTCCACGTCGAACGACCACCGTGGGTCGCCGTCGGTCGCCCCGACCACCGACGCCGACGGCGACCGGGGTGTAACGCCACCCCGTGGTCGCGACATGACCCTGTGAACACCGCAGCACGCACCCAACGAAGCAAGGAGCTCATTTCCATGCAGACATCCACTCGCATCGCCGGCGCCGTCGCCGGCATCACGCTGGCCCTCGGCACGTTCGGTGCCCCCTCGGCACTCGCGGAGAAGCCGGCGGCGTGCGCGCAGCAGCAGAAGCAGGTCGACAAGGCCCAGAGCGCCCTCGAGCGCGTGACGGCCACCTTCCAGCACCAGCAGGTCAAGGTGAAGAAGGCCAAGCACGAGGTGAAGGCGGCCGACAACGCGTCGGAGCGCGCCGAGGCCCGGCGTCAGCTCGCCCACGCCAAGGAGTCGCGCGACCACGCCAAGAAGGCGAAGACCGCTCAGCAGCAGCGCCTGGCCAAGGCCCAGCAGCGCCTGAGCGACTGCGAGGCCGACCAGCCCGCCACGAGCTGACCCACCACGAGCTGATCAGTCAGGGCCGATCTCGGGCCGGCCCTGCCTCCTCAGCGGGCGCCCCGGCACTCCCTAGGTGCTGGGGCGTCCGTGCGTCCCGGCACCGGCGCCGTCACACCTCGAGCTCGAACTCGACCTTCCGCGTCGCGACGTCGGCCACGGTCAGCCGCACCTGGACGTCGGTCCCGAGCGGCAACGGGGCGGAGGAGACGACCCGCGCCTCGACGTCGGGGTCGTGCAGGACCACGACCCCGCGGTGCGGGTCCTTGTCGTCGACGTCGACCACGACGCCGGCGAAGGTCTCGCCGACCTGGTCGGCCAGGACCCCGGCCTCGACCAGGTCGAGCACGGACCGCTCGTACGAGTGCGCGCGGGACGCCGACGCCTGCAGGGTCTTGGGCAGCCCGGGGAGCGCGGCGTGCACCCAGTCCGGGATGTCGGTGCCGGCACAGAGCGCGATGCAGACCTCCCCGGCGTACCGGTCACCGAGGCGGCGCAGCGGCGCCGTGACGTGGGCGTACTCGGAGGCGAGCGCGGCGTGCTGGGGCTGCGCCGGGACCTCGCCGTCGAAGGCGACGTACCCGCTCCCCCGCAGCAGCCGGGCGGACGCGTTGACCATCGCGGCGTGGCTCGGGACCGACGGGTCGAGCGAGCGGATGAAGTCGGGGTAGAGCTGCTCGGCGGGCCACTCGATGCGGAGCGCCCGGGCGGTGCGGTGCAGACGCTGGACGTCGCGCGGGGCCGGCGGCGGCAGGGTGCGCAGCAGGCCGATCCGGGCGTAGACCATCAGCGAGGCCGCGGCGAAGCCCGTCAGCAGCGAGATCTGCGCGTTCCACCGCTCGACGGGCAGCTGCTCGCGGAACTCCAGGTGCCAGCGGTCGCCCTCGATGTCGACCTCCTGCTCCGGCAGCGGCAAGGAGACCCCGCCGCGCATGGCCTCGCGGGCGAGGCGGATCGTGCCGACGTCCTTGAGCAGCATCAGCGACTGCGACGCGGTGCCCGCGTCGATGTCGCGCTGCACCTCGTCGTACGAGAGCTTGGCCCGCGACCGGACGAGGGCGCGGACGACGTCGACGTCGGTCCGCTCGCCGTGGGCGTCCATCCGGATCGTCCAGAGCAGGGCGGGGCGCACCTGGTCGGGCAGCAGGGACGCAGCGTCCTCGCTCAGCACCCTCGGGTGCAGCGGCACCTTGGAGTCGGCGCCGTAGAGCGTCTCGCCGCGGCGGTTGGCCTCGACGTCGACCGGGTCACCCGCCGTGACGAAGGCGGCGACGTCGGCGATGGCGTAGTGGACGACGAAGCCGTCGCCGTCGCGCTCGAGGTGCAGCGCCTGGTCGAGGTCCAGCGAGGTCGCCGGGTCGATCGTGACGAAGTCCAGGTCGGTGCGGTCCAGCTCGGGCAGCCGGGGTGCGGCAGCCGCCGCCCGCGCGGCCTCCTCGACCTCGGGTGGGAAGTCCGGCGACACCTTCAGCTCGGCCTGGATCGCCCCGATCCCCGACCTCAGGGCGGCGGCGGCGACGCCGTCATCGACGGAACGGACCCGGACGACGCGACTGCTCGGCATACCGGCACCATAACTGCGTGCTCATCCTGTTGCCGCCCAGCGAGGGCAAGGCCGCGCCGCGTCGTGGCAAACCGCTCGACCTCGCCGCCCTCGACTTCCCCGGTCTCACCACCGCCCGCCAGCAGGTCCTGACCGCCCTGGTCGACCTCTGCGAGGGCGACCCGGAGGTCGCCGCGAGGACCCTCGGCGTCGGCAGCACCCAGCTCGACCTGGTCGCGCTCAACCGGGCGCTGGCCACCAGCCCCACCGCGCGGGCCGACCAGGTCTACACCGGAGTCCTGTACGACGCCCTCGACGTCGCCACCCTCTCCACCGCCGCCCGACGGCGCGCAACGGCGCGCCTCGCGGTCACCTCGAGCCTCTTCGGGCTGGTCCGGCCGAGCGACCGGATCCCGGCGTACCGCCTCTCCGGCGACGCGACCCTGCCCGGCCTGGGACCGGTCGCCGGCGTCTGGCGCCAGCACCTCGGCGAGGAGGCGACCGCAGCGGTCGGACGCGGCCTGCTCGTCGACCTGCGCAGCGGCATGTACGGCGCGTTCTGGCGACCCGGGCCGGACCTGAGGGTCGCGACCGTGCGCGTGCTCCACGAGCACCAGGGGCAGCGCAAGGTCGTCAGCCACTTCAACAAGGCGACCAAGGGCCGGATCGTGCGAGCGCTGCTCGAGGACGGTGCCGACCCGCGCACGCCCGCCCGGCTCGCGGAAGCGCTCCGCGACCTCGGCTGGACCGTCGAGGTGGGCGCGCCCGGCAAGGCCGGCGTGCAGCTCGACGTCGTCGTCAGCGAGGTCTAGAAGGGCCCGCTGCCCGGCGGCAGCGCGTTGTACATCCGCATGGAGGCGCGCCCGTCGGCGTAGTGGCTGAGCACCGTGACCGAGGCCGGCGACAGCTCCATCCGATACACCGCCTCGAGCGGGGCGTCGACCGCATGGGCGACGAGCGTCTTGATCGGCGTGACGTGGCTGACGACGACGACCGTCTCGCCGGCGTGCGACTCGAGCAGCCGGGCGAGGCCGTCGAGCACGCGTGCCTGGACGGTCCGGAAGGACTCACCGCCCTCGGGCGCGACGTCGGTCGACCCGAGCCAGGCCTTCATCTCGGCGGGGTACTTCTCCCCCACCTCGCCGAAGGTCAGCCCGTCCCAGACGCCGAACTCCATCTCCGCGAATCCGTGCTCGACCTCGATCGGCTGACCGAGCGCCGCGGCGAGGATCTCGGCGGACTCGAGCGTGCGGCGGACGGGCGAGGCGACGACGGCGTCGACCCGCTCGGCCAGCGGCCCCAGCCAGTCGGCGACGGCGCGGATCTGGGCCTTGCCCTCGTCGCTGAGACCGGGGTTGGAGCTGGCGAGCCCGCCGGAGAAGCGCTTGTCGCGCGTGTGCGGGGTGACGCCGTGGCGCACCAGCACGATCGTCGTCGGCGGACCGCTCGGACCGGACCAGCCGCGCAGCTGCGTCTGCATCGAGGGCGGCGGCGTCCGCTCCTCGATCTCCTCGACCAACGACTCCCCCGCGACGGTGACGCCGTCGCGGATGCCGTCGAGCGCCTCGTTGGCGAGGCGGTCGGCGTGCTTGTTCTGCTCGCGCGGGACCCAGGTGTACGTCGTACCGGCCGGTGCGAGGCGGGCCGCCTCGGCCGCCAGCGGCTTCATCGACGGGTGCTTGATCTTCCAGTTGCCCGACATCTGCTCGACGACGAGCTTGGAGTCCATCCGCACCTCGACGCTCGCCCCGGGCGCGAGCTCGGCGGCCATCCGGAGCCCGGCGATCAGGCCGGAGTACTCCGCCACGTTGTTGCTGGCGACCCCGATCGTGCTGCCGTCCTCGGCGATGACCTCGTCGGTCTCGGCGTCACTCAGCACCGCGCCGTACGCCGCCGGGCCGGGGTTGCCGCGCGAGCCTCCGTCGGCCCGGATGATGACCCTCGCGGTCACAGCCCCGACTCGGAGGTGCGCACGAGGATCCGGTTGCACTCCTCGCAGCGGACCACCTCGTCCTCCGGGAGCCCCTGGATCCGGCTCATCTCGACGGAGTCGAGCGTCAGCTGGCAGCCGCTGCAGGTGCGGGCGCGCAGGGTGGCCGCACCGACGCCGCCCTTCTGCTCGCGCAGCTTGACGTAGAGCGCGAGCAGGTCGTCCGGCAGGCCCTCGGCCGCGGGGACCCGGTCGGCCTGGACCTGCTGGAGCTGCTCGTCGATGGTGGCGAGCTTGTCGTCCCGCGCCGCCACGAGGGCGCTCAGGCGCTCGTCGGTCTCGGCGACCATCGTCTCGTACTGGCCGAGCTCCCGCTGCGCCTCCTCGATCTTCTCCATCACCTCGAGCTCGTCGTCCTCGAGGCTGGAGATGCGACGCTCCAGGGACTCGAGCTCGTGCTGCATCCGCTCGAGGTCCTTGGGGTTGGTGATCAGGCCCTGGTCCATCCGGTCACGGTCCCGGGTACGCCGCGTCTTGACGGCCTCGACGTCGAGGTCGACCTTCTTCTGCTCGATGGTCAGGTCGTCGATGGTGATCCGGACGTCGCGCGCGAGGTTGTCGACGTCGGTGCGCTTGGTGGTGAGCTCGGCGATCTCGGCGATCTCGGGCAGCTTGGCCCGCTGGTGGCGCAGCTGGTCGGCACGCGCGTCGAGCTCCTGCACGTCGAGGAGCTTCAGTTGGGCGGCGGGATCGGCTTTCAGCGGGGTCTCCTCAGATGCGGGCGTGCCAGGGGTCCGTGCAGATGGTGCTCACGCGGGTCTCCACCGTATCGCCCAGGGCAGCACGGAGCCGCGTCTCCACCACCGGCAGCCAGGTCCACTCCGCCGCCCAGTGCGCGACGTCGACCAGCGCCGGCCCGCCCCGCTCGAGGAACTCGCTCGCCGGGTGGTGCCGCAGGTCACTCGTCACGTAGACGTCGGCGTCCGTCCGGGCGACCGCGTCGAGCAGGAAGTCGCCCGCGCCGCCGCACAGCGCGACCCGTCGCACCGCCCGGTCCGGGTCGCCGCCGACGCGTACGCCGCCGGCGGTGGCCGGCAGCGTCGCCGCGACGGTCGCCGCGAACTCCCGCACCGTGGTCGGCTCGACGGAGCCGATCCGGCCGGTGCCGGTCTCGCCGAGCCCGGGGTCGGCCAGCTCGACCACGTCGTACGCCGGGGTCTCGTAGGGGTGGGCGCTCAGCATCGCGGCGACGACCGCCGACCGCAGCCGCCGGGGCAGCACGACCTCGATCCGCTCCTCGGCGACGGCCTCGGTGCGACCGACCGTGCCGATCGTGGGGTCCGCGCCGTCGAGCGGGCGGAAGCGGCCGGTCCCCGGCGTGGAGAAGGACGCGGTGTCGTAGTCGCCGATCCGGCCGGCGCCGGCGTCGGCCAGGACGGCGCGGAGCCGGTCGGCGTCGTCGACGGGGACGTAGACGACGACCTTGTCCATCGGCAGCCCGGCGGCGGGCTGCAACGGCGCGAGGTCGGTCAGCCCGAGCGCCCTCGCCATCGCCTCCGAGACGCCGCCCAGGGCCTGGTCGGCGTTGGTGTGCGCGGTGAGCAGGGCGCAGCCCGCGCCGGCGAGCGTGGCGAGCGTGCGGCCCTTGGGCGTGGTCGCCGCGAATCCGTGGACCGGCTTGAGGAAGAGCGGGTGGTGCACCACCAGCAGGTCCGCACCCCAGGCGGCCGCCTCCTGCGCCACCTCCAGCGTCGGGTCGACGGCGAACAGCACCTTCGCCACCTGCTGGTCGGGGTCCCCGTGGACGAGGCCCACGGCATCCCACGAGTCGGCCGTCTCGGGCGGGTACCAGCCGTGCAACAGGTCGACGAGGTCCGACAGGTGGGGCATGGGGCGAGGCTATCGGGGAGGATGGGCGGCGTGGAGGGGACGGTCACCGCGCTGTACGTCGCGCCCGAGCACCACAGCGCGATGGAGCCCCGCGGGTCGATCGTGGTCGAGGCCGGCAGCGGGATCGTCGGCGATCGCTACCACGGCACCCGCCACCGGCACGTCACGGTGCAGTCGGCCGCCGACCTCGAGGCGGCTGCAGCCGACCTCGGCGCGCCCGTGACACCTCCGATGACGCGGCGCAACGTCACGGTCGACGTACCGGTCCCGACCGAGCCCGGCACCCGACTCCTCGTCGGCGACGTCCTGCTGGAGGTCGTCCGCATCGCCGCGCCCTGCAAGATCATGGAGACGAGCATCGGGCCTGGCGGTCGGGCCGCGCTGCGTCGCCGTGGCGGCACCGCCTTCCGGGCTCTGTCCTCGGGGACCATCCGGGTCGGCGACCCGGTGCGGCCTGGCTAGGGTCGAGACATGTCCGTCGTGAAGATCAATGCCATCTCGGTCCCCGCCGACAACCACGAAGAGCTCGAGAAGCGGTTCGCCCACCGCGCCCACACGGTCGACGGCTCCCCCGGCTTCCTCGGGTTCCAGCTGCTCCGCCCGGTCAAGGGCGAGGACCGCTACTTCGTCGTCACCCATTGGGAGGACGAGGAGTCCTTCGCCGCCTGGCGCGACGGCGGCGCGGCCGCCGCCCACGCCGGGCAGCGCGCCAACCCGGTCGCCACCGGTGCCGAGCTCCTCGAGTTCGAGGTCGTCCTCGACGTCAGGGGCGGCTAGTTCACCTGCCGGTCGCGGTCCTTCCAGTACGGCTCGCGCAGCTTGAACTTCTGCAGCTTGCCGGTGGCGGTCCGGGCGAGGTCCTCGCGGAACTCGATGACGGTCGGCGCCTTGTAGCCCGCGGCCCGTTCCTTGCACCAGGCGATCAGCTCGGCCTCGGTCACCTGCTCCCCCTCGGCGAGGACGACGAGCGCCATGATCGTCTCGCCCCACTTCTCGCTGGGGATGCCGATGACGGCGACCTCGGCGACCGCCGGGTGGGAGAAGATCACGTCCTCGACCTCGATCGAGGAGACGTTCTCGCCGCCGGTGATGATGACGTCCTTCTTGCGGTCCGAGATCGTCAGGTAGCCGTCGTCGCCGATCACGCCGCCGTCACCGGTGTGGAACCAGCCACCGGCCAGCGCCCGCGCGCTCTCCTCGGGCTGCTCCCAGTAGCCCTCGAGCACCACGTTGGACCGCGCGAGCACCTCGCCCTCGTTCTCCGGCTCCTCCGAGATCGCCAGGCGTACGCCGAGGGCCGGCGCGCCGGCCCGGGTCAGCCTGGCGGCGCGCTCCTCGGCGTCCAGGTCGTCCCACTCGGCCCGGGTCCGGTTGAACGTCAGCAGCGGCGACGTCTCGGTCAGGCCGTAGATCTGGATGAACTCCCAGCCCAGCTCCTCCTGCACCCGGGCGACGGTCTTCGTCGGCGGCGGCGCCCCGGCCATGATGATCCGGACCGTGTCGCGGCCGGGGATCTCGCCCTCCCAGGTCTGCGCCGCCTCCAGGACCGCCGCGGCCACCGCCGGTGCCGCGCACATCACGGTCACGCCGTGGTCGCGCACCCGGCGCAGGATCTCGGCGCCGTCGATCTTGCGCAGCACGATGTGCTTCGCGCCCAGGCCGGTCATCGCGTAGGGCATCCCCCACCCGTTGGCGTGGAACATCGGCAGCGTGTGCAGGTAGACGTCCCTGTCCGAGACCGTCGCGTGCATCGCGAACGTGACCGCGTTGACCCACACGTTGCGGTGCGTGATCTGGACGCCCTTCGGTCGCGCGGTCGTGCCCGACGTGTAGTTGATGCACGCCGTCGCGTTCTCGTCCGGCTCCCACGCCTGGGGTTCGGTCCCCTCCGCTGCGTAGAGCTTGTCGTCGTCGCCGAGGACCCACTTGAACTCCGCCTCGACGCCGCGCAGCGTGCTCTCGAGCTCGGGGTCGACCAGCAGGACGCGGGCGCCGGAGTGGCTGACGATGTAGCGCACCTCGTCGGGGCTCAGTCGGAAGTTCACCGGCACCAGCACCCGGCCCCAGCCGCTGACGCCGAAGAACGCCGTGAGCAGCCGGGCGCTGTTGTGGCTGACGATCGCCACCCGGTCGCCGACCTCCAGGCCGAGCTCGTCGAGCCGCGCGGCGAGCCGCTTGGCGAGCGCACCGATCTCGGCGTACGTGAGCTCGCCACCACCCAGAGGTGGGGCCGGTTGGTCGGGCTCGTCGACGACGCCCACCCGCTCGCCGTACACCTGCACGGCCCGGTCGATGAAGTCCGCAACGCTGAACGGGACGATCATGCGGCCACTGTAGCCACGACCGGCCGGGATGAGAGTCCTCTCATCCCGCTCTCACGATCGCCCCACGGTCGGGGAGGATGGTGAGCACATGAAGACGGTGTGGAAGGTCGTGCTCGGGCTCGCGCTCGTCGTCCCGATGGGGGCGTACGTCGTGGGCGCGCTCGCCGCGTCCGCGGCCGACGACCCGGCGCCACGACAGACGATCGAGATCCGCGAGCCCGGCCCGAGCTCGACCCCGTCGGCCACTCCCTCGTCGAAGCCGTCGCCGTCGACCACTCCGTCGTCGCAACCGTCCGAGTCCGCCGACGATGACGATGACGTCGAGGTCATCACCCCGGACTACGACGACCTGGACGACCACGACGACCACGGCGACGACGACGGCGAGGACCACCGGGGTCGCGGCGGCGACGACCACAGCGGGCACGACGACCACAGTGGGCACGGTGGCGGTGACGAGGACTAGCGTCTCGGTCCGGACCCGCATCACGGCATCGGTCGCCCTGCTCGTGCTCGCCGGCCTCGTCCTGGCCGGTGTCGTCGTGGCCACCATCGAGTCCCGGCGGCTCGACCAGCAGGTCGCCGCCGAGGTCGACCAGGAGTTCGCCGAGCTGGCGAAGCTCCAGAAGGACGGCGTCGACCCGTCGACCGGGCAGCCGTTCGCGAGCCCTGAAGCGATGGTGCGGCTCTTCCTCCAACGCAACGTGCCCGACGACGACGAGCTGCTCGTCGGGTGGTGGGACGACGCGGTGGGCGCCCAGTCGCCCGAGTGGGACGAGATCAGCGGCAGCGCGTGGCTGCCGGACGTCGTACGCCCCCTGCTCGCCGACAACGGCACGACGACCGTCGACTCCGACTTCGGTGAGCTCCAGATCTCCACCCAGCGCATCGACCAGGGCGGCCGCACCGGCGCCCTGGTCGTCGTCACCTTCCTGGACCGGGCGCGCGCCGGCTTGCAGGAGACCATGCGCACCTACGCCATCGTCGCCGCGCTGACCCTGCTCCTCGTGACCGCGATGGCGGCATGGGTCTCCGGCCGCCTGCTCTCGCCGCTGCGGACCCTGCGCGAGACCGCCGAGGACATCTCGGAGAGCGACCTGTCGCAACGGCTGCCCGTCACCGGCAACGACGACCTCACCGCGCTGACCCGGACGTTCAACGGGATGCTGGCGCGGCTGGAGTCGGCGTTCGTCGGGCAGCGGGAGTTCCTCGACGACGCCGGCCACGAGCTCAAGACGCCGCTGACCGTGCTGCGCGGACACCTCGAGCTGCTCGACACCGGCAACGCGGAGGACGTCGCGGAGACACGCCTGCTGCTGCTCGACGAGATCGACCGGATGTCCCGCCTGGTCGGCGACCTGATCCTGCTCGCCAAGAGCGACCGGCCCGACTTCCTGCGCACCGAGCCGATGGACCTCGGCGGCCTCACCCGGGACCTGGTCGCCAAGGCCCGTGGGCTCGGCGACCGCGAGTGGGTGCTCGACGGCACCGCGGACATCAAGATCGTCGCCGACCAGCAGCGCCTCACCCAGGCCGTGCTCCAGCTCGCCGACAACGCGGTCAAGCACACGCGCGACGGCGACACCGTCGCCATCGGTTCGTCGGCGACCGCGACCGAGGCCCGGTTGTGGGTGCGCGACACCGGCCCGGGCGTGCCGCCCGCGGATCGTGCGCTGATCTTTGAACGTTTCGGCCGCTCCGCCGTACCCCCTGGTGACGAGGGCTTCGGCCTCGGCCTCTCCATCGTGGCGGCCGTCGTGCGGGCGCACGGCGGCACCGTCAGGGTGGAGGACGCCGATCCACCGGGCGCCCGCTTCGTCGTGACCTTGCCGAGGATGCAGACCCTGGAGGACGAGTGGCCCGGATCCTGATCGTCGAGGACGAGCAGCGCATCGCCTCGTTCGTCGCGAAGGGGCTGCGCGCAGACGGCCACCTGACCACGTGCGTGGCCGACGGGCGCGAAGGCCTCGAGCACGCCCTGAGCGACGACTTCGACCTGATGGTGCTCGACATCGGGCTGCCCGGGCTCGACGGCTTCGAGGTGCTCGGCCGGCTGCGCTCGCAGGGCTCGCAGCTCCCGGTCATCGTCCTCACCGCGCGCGACTCCGTCGGCGACACCGTGTCGGCCCTCGAGGGCGGCGCGGACGACTACATGCCCAAGCCGTTCCGGTTCGCCGAGCTGCTCGCCCGGGTCCGGCTCCGGCTGCGGCAGCCCGCGGACGGGGGGCGGACTCGCGACGAGGTCGTCGAGTGCGGCGGTGTGCGGCTCGACGTACGCAGCCGCCGGGCCGACGTCGGCGGCCGCCAGGTGGAGCTCTCGGCCCGCGAGTTCGCCCTCGCGGAGATGTTCATGGTCAACCCCGGCCAGGTGCTCTCGCGCGAGCAGCTGCTCGACCACGTCTGGGACATGGACTTCGACCCGGGCTCCAACGTCGTGGACGTGTACGTCGGCTACCTGCGCAAGAAGCTCGGCCCGCAGGCGATCACGACCGTCCGCGGGATGGGCTACCGCTTCAACCGGTAGCCGCGCGGCGGCTGTGGGTCGCCCGCGGGGAGAGTTTCATCGGCTGGCCGATGAAACTCCTGCCTGGACGATGAAGCTTTGTCGTCCAAGCGTGAGTTTTGTCGGCCGGCCGACAAAACTCCCACCGACACCAGGAGCAACCAAAGGTTGCGGATTGGCTCGCGGTGGCGTACGGTCTTGTGCAACCAAACGTTGCACAAGGAAGGCAGATCCATGGAGTACGCCAGCATCGAACGCGAGATCCACGTCCAGGCATCGCCGGAGGTGGTGTTCCAGGTCGTCAGCCAGGCGGAGCACCTCAAGGAGTGGTGGCCGGACGACGCCACGCTCCCCTCGGCGACGCCCGGCGCGACCGGCGAGCTGATCTGGGGCGACGAGGACAACCCACGCGCCAACGTCGAGCAGCTGACGGTGGTGGAGTCCGACCCGCCGCGGCGGTTCGTCTTCCGCTGGACCCACGGCGTCGGCCAGGAGCCTGTCCCGGGCAACTCCCTGCTGGTGACCTTCGAGCTGACCCCGTCGGGCGGCGGCACACAGCTGCGGATGACCGAGACCGGCTTCCGCGAGATGGGCTGGGAGGCGGCGGTGCTCGAGGCGGCCTACCACGAGCACGTCGAGGGCTGGGACTACTTCATCCCGCGCCTGGAGACGTACGCCGACCGCCTGGTCTCCCGATGACCGTCGCGATCGACGACGACCTCTGGTCAGCGGTCGGCGACCCGACCCGACGGCGGATGCTCGACCTGCTGCTGACCGGCGGTGCCGGCACCGCCACCAGCCTGAGCGAGCAGCTGCCCGTGACTCGCCAGGCCGTCGCCAAGCACCTCGGCGTGCTGGACCGGGTCGGCCTGGTCCACGCGACGCCGTACGGGCGGGAGAAGAGGTACCAGGTGGACGACGAACAGTTCGGCCGGGCGGTCGACCAGCTCGCGGCGGTCGGGGCGGCCTGGGACGCCCGACTCAACCGGATCAAGCGGATCGCCGAGTCGATCCAACGCACCCAGGACCAGTCCGACAACGAGGAGAAGAGGTAAAGCAATGGTCGACATCCTGCACCGGGTCGGCGTCGAGAAGGCGTCCCCCACCGAGGTCTACGAAGCCCTCACCACGGTCGACGGCCTGGCCGGGTGGTGGACGGACCGGACGACCGGCGACCCCGAGGTCGGCGGCACGCTGGAGTTCCGGTTCATCCCCGGCGGCTTCGACATGGAGGTCGTCGAGCTCGAGCCCGCCAAGCGGGTCCGCTGGCAGGTCGCCGACGGTCCGCCGGAGTGGGTCGGCACCCACGTCACCTTCGACCTCTCCGAGGTCGACGGCTACACGATCGTGATGTTCACGCACGAGGGGTGGGCCGAGCCCGGCGACTTCATGCACCACTGCAGCACCAAGTGGGCGACGTACCTGATGAGCCTCAAGCAGCTCGTCGAGACCGGCACCGGCGCCCCGGCGCCGCACGACGTGATGATCAGCGACTGGCACTGACCCCACCTCCGCAATGCGGGAGGCGGATGGGGCACCTCCCCGATGTGGGTCGTGGCGCCACGACCCGATGCTGGTCCCGCCGACCGGCACGGTGCCGGTCGCAGACCAGGAGGAAGTCCCATGAAGCGGTTCATGATCGAGCGCGAGATCCCGGGCGCCAGCCAGCTGTCGCAGGCCGAGCTCGCCGACATCGCGAAGGCGTCGAACGACGTCGTGGCCGGGCTGGACGTGCCCTACACGTGGGTCAACAGCTACGTCGCCGGCGACAAGATCTACTGCGTGCACGAGACCGAGCACGTCGACACGATCCTCGAGCACGCCCGTCGCGGCGGGTTTCCCGCCAACACGGTGTCGGTGGTGGCCAACGAGTTCGGTCCGCAGACCGCCTCGCTGGCCGCCTCCTGACCCCGCCGTGGAAGCCGACGCCCGTGCCACAATCGAGGGCATGGGCGTCGACTCCCGGCGCGCGGCAGACGCGCTCCCGCTCGCCGCGCTACCGAGGCCGCTCACCCCGTTCATCGGCCGGTCCGCGGAGCGCGCCGCGCTCGCGGACGCCCTTCGCGCCAACCGTCTCGTGACGGCGACCGGGCCGGGCGGCGTGGGCAAGACCCGGCTCTGCCTGGCCGTCGCCGAGGACCTGGTCGACGGCTTCGCCGACGGCGTCGTGTTCGTCGACCTCGTGACGGTGACCGACGACGAGATGGTGGTCGCGGCCGTCGCCGAGGCCGTCGGGGTGCCCGAGCGTGCGGGCTCCTCGAGGACCGAGGCCCTGGTGGCGACCTTGCGCGACCGCGACGTCCTCGTCGTCCTCGACAACTGCGAGCACCTGCTCGCCGGAGCACGCACCGCGGCGACCGACCTGCTCGGAGCATGTCCGTCGTTGCGGATCCTGGCGACCAGCAGGATCCGGCTGCACCTGGCGGGCGAGACGGTCTTCGCCGTGCCGGGCCTGTCGATCGACGAGGGCGACGCCGTCGCGCTCTTCGAGACGCGGATGGCCGCCAGTGGCGCCCCCGAGCGGCTGACCGGTCAGCAGATCGACCTGGCGCGCGGTATCTGCCGGCTCCTCGACGGCATGGCGCTCGCCATCGAGCTCGCCGCCGCCCGGGCGCCGAGCTTCGGGCTGGACGGGTTGCAGCTGGCGCTCAGCCGGGGCCACGACGTGCTCAGCTACGGACACCCGACCGACGACCGCCACGGCTCGCTGCGCGCCGCCGTCGACTGGAGCTACCACCTGCTCGACGACGACGAGCAGGTGGTGCTGCGCGCCATGGCGGTCTTCGCGGCCCCCTTCGACCTCGCGTCGGCGGCGTACGTCGCGGACCGCTCGCCGGACCGCCTGCTCGACGTCCTCGGTCGGCTGGTCGACTGGAACCTGGTCGCGCTGCGGCCCGGGAGCCCCACGCGCTACCGGCTGCTCGAGACCATCCGCCAGTACGCCGCCGAGCGCTCCGCCGAGCTGGACGAGCTCGATGCCCGGCACGCCCGGCACCTCGACTGGTGCCGGTCCCGCCTGCGCGACCTGGTCTCCCGCATCCCCGGCGACACCGCCTGGTGCGTCGAGCTGGACGGGGTGCTGGACGACGCCCGCGCCGCCCTGGGCTGGGCGTCGAGCGCGCCGGCGTACCAGGCCGAGGCCGCGGAGCTCGCCGAGCTCGTCGCGGTCGCGGTCTTCGAGCGCGGCCGTCCCGGTGAGGCCCAGCGCAGCCACGTCCTGGCAGCGGAGCTGACCGGGTCGCCGGCCCGGCGCCACGAGCTGCTCTTCCTCGCCTCGCGAGCGGCCCTCGCGCGCTACGCCGGCAGCGAGGCCGTGACCATCTGCGAGCGGGCCGCGTCCGCCGCGCTCGAGGCCGGCGACCGTGGGGCCGCCGGCCTCTACCTCTGCCACGCGGCGACCTGGTGGCACCGCCACGAGGGCACGATGGACGGGCCGGTGCCCGAGGGCACCACCGACGACCTGCTGACCCGCGCCCGAGAGCTGGGAGGCGGCGACCCGGCCGTCGAGGCAGCGATCGCCGTCGCGCAGGCCGCCCGCGGGGACCGACCCCGGGACGTCGCCGACACCGAGGACGCCGTCGAGCTGGCCCGGCGGACGGGCGACGCCCTCCTCGTCGACACGGCGCTCGACGAGGTGTGTGCCGCCCAGCTCGAGGCCGGGGAGCTGACCGACGCGCTGGCGACGGTGCGTACCCGGCTGCGAGGGATGGCGACGGTCCCGGTCGACGCCGCCACCGGCATGGACCACGCCGACGTCCACCTGATGGCCGCGCACGTGTGCCTGGCCTCCGGCCTGCTCACCGAGGGACGCCGTCACGCGGACGCGCTCGCGGCGCTCCCTTTCCTGCGGGAGGAGCCCCAGATCGGGCTCGTCCGCCAGCTGGAGCTGACCGCCCTCGCCGGCGAGCTCGACGAGGTCGTCGCGCAGGCGCGCGCGTTCCGTACGTCGTGGGAGCGCGCCGGACGGCCGGTGGTCAACAACTTCGCGCCGGCGACGTACGCCGTCGCGATGGTGCTCGGCGTCCTCGGCGACGACCAGGGACGCGCCGAGTGGACGACGATCACGCGTCAGGTCGCCCGCGAGCCCGGGCGGTGCGACGACCCGACCCTCATCTGGCCGGCCGTCCTCGACGCGCTCTACCTCCTGCACCGCGACGAGACGCAGCGCGCCGCCGACCTGCTGTCCTTCGGGCCGGACGAGGTGCCTGGTGGTTGTCGCTGGCACCAGCAGCTGTGGCTCCCGTGGTACGCCGGGCTCTGGGCCGAGGTCGGCGCGCTCACGTCCGCGGCCGACATCGACGACCGTCTCGCCCGGGCGGCCGCGGCGGCCCGCGGCAACGAGGTGGCCGGCCTGCTCGTCGAGCGGGCCGCGCTGATGGCCGGTGGTGACACCGTGGCTCTCGCGGACCTGGCCCCGCGCTTCGAGCTGCTCGCGAGTCCCTACCAGGCCGAGCGCACCCGCCGCCTGGCCCGACCATCCGGAGGTCCGCCCGTCCCCGAGGGGCTGGCCACCCTGAGCGGGCGCGAGCTGGAGGTCCTGGCCCTGGTGACCGCCGGCCGCAGCAACCCCGAGATCGCCTCGACGCTCTTCATCAGCCGCAAGACCGCCGAGCACCACGTGTCCAGCATCCTGACCAAGCTGTCCGTGGCCAACCGGGCCGAGGCCGCAGCGCTCGGCGGTCGCCTGGGCGTCGGCGAGCGGTAGCCGGTCAGTTCAGGCGTACGGCGGGCTGCCGGTCCAGCACCGGCTCGAGCGCCTCGGCGACCTCCCGTGGCGTGGGACGGTCGGTGGCGCGGAGCTCCAGGCAGGCGGTGATCGTCTTCGCGACCTCGCCCGGCACGCGGTCCGGCAGCGCGGCCGGCTCCTCGGTGGGGAGGTCGACCGCGCGGTGGCCAGCGACCGCCTCGAAGAGCGTCGCGCCGAGGCCCCAGACATCCGACGCGGGGGACGGTGCGCCGTACCGCTCCGGGTCCCACTGCTCCGGCGACATGTAGGCGTCGGTGCCGATCCGCCGGGTGCCGGCGGCGGCGTCGAGGGGCCGGGCGACCGAGAGGTCGATCAGCCTGGCGGGGGCGCCCATGATCACGTTGCTCGGCTTCACGTCCAGGTGCACCCAGCCGATCCGGCGCAGGTAGTGCAGCGCGCTGGCGACCTCGATCGCGAGCGGGAGGTACTGCTGCTCCGGCAGCGGCCCGTAGCGGCGTACCAACGTCGACAGGCGCGGCCCGTCGAGCTGCTCCAGGACCACGTGCGGTCGCGGGCCGTCGAGCTCGTGGCGCAGGCCGCGTACGACGACGGGGTGGTTGACCGTCGCGAGCGCCTCGACCTCGCGGGCGAGGCCGCGCAGGCTGTGCTCGTCGGCGACCTGGTCGGGCCGGACCACCTTCACCACGACGGGTCCGTAGGTGATCTCGTCGAACGCGAGGTAGGCCTCGTAGCCCGACCCACCGCCGAGCCGACGGACGGCCGTCAGCTCGGCGGTGATCTCGTCACCCTCGGCGAAACCCCAGGAGGCGAGCGGGCTCATCAGCCGCGGGTGTTGTGCCGGGTGCCGTCGTTGGTGTGGTGCCGCGAGTGGTCCACGTGGTGGCGCCCCGGGCCGTCGTTGGTGAGGTCGCGGACGCTCCTGCTCCGGCTGTGGTCGGTGTTGCCGCCGCGCGTCCGGGTGCCGGTGTGGTCGCCGGCGTGGTCCCCGCCGCGGGTGTTGGTCCGGGTCTGGTGACCGAGCCCGGTGTCGTCGCCGTCATCGTCGTCGTCCACGGTCGTGACGACCACCGCGGCGTCGTCGTCGCGCTTCGCCGCCTTGCTGTGGTGGCCGTGGTCGTCGCGACCGCGGTCGTCGGAACCGTGGTCGGCGAACGCCAACGGCGCCTGCCAGGCGATCAGCCCGGCGGCCACCAGCCCGGCGAGCCCGAGAGAACCGGTCGTCTTCAGGGTGTTCATCGTCGTCTCCTCGTGTCGGTTGTGACTACGAGGAGGACTCTTCCGGGCGCCGGTGAGGTGACCATGAGGTCCTGATGAGGGACCTCTCATCCCGGCGACGCCTCAGCGTCGCCAGGCCGCCAGCCGTCGCGTGGGCGCCTCGGCGACCGGGGACTCGGTCTGCTCCCACACCCGCCGCCACTGGGCGACCTGCGGCCCGGACGGATCGGGTACGGCGCCCGCGGCGACCCGCTTGCGGGCCTCCCACCAGGTGCTGCGGTCCTCGTCCAGGAGCGCGGCGACGGCATCCTTGATCCGCGGCGCGAACTCGCGCACCGACTCGTCCTCGCCGGCCACCAACGGCTCGCCGAAGCGGATCGTGAGCTGCCGACGGCCCGGCGAGGGCCAGCCCTGGCCGCGCGGCATCGCGGCGTACGTCCCACGGTGCGCGACCGGCACCACCGGGACGCCGTGCTCCTTCGCCAGGAACGCCGCACCCATCCGGAACTTGCCCATCCAGCCGTCGGTCGAGCGGGTGCCCTCCGGGAAGATCACCAGGCTCCAGCCGTCGGCCAGCACCTCGCCCGGCGTGGCGGCCATGGTGCCGCCGCGGCGGTCGATCGGGAACGTGTTGAAGAACAGCGACGACCCGACCGCGCGCCACCAGGTGTCGAAGAAGTAGTCGGCCGCGGCCGCCACCGCCGTACGCCGTCGCCACTCGTCGGGCAGCGACAGCAGGATCAGCGGGGTGTCGAGGTGGGAGGCGTGGTTGGCCACGAAGATGACCGGGCCGTCGATGCGGTCGAGGACGTCGAGCCCCTCGACCTGGGTGCGGCTCACGGAGCGGAAGAGCGGCTGGAGAGCACCCTTCTGCGCGACCTCCCGCGCGGCGATCGCGGGGCGTCGACGGGACCAGTCGCTCGGGAAGACCGTCGACTTCGCGGGCGGCACGAACTCCTCCGCGGAGCGCGGCACCTGCGAGCGCCGGCCCCAGCGCCAGCCGCGTGCGACCTGCTTGACGTCGGCGATGCCGCCCCTGACGACGCCCGTCATTTCACGTGCGCCAGCAGGTGCGGCGGGTTGTGGAGGTAGGTGATCGACGGGCTGCTGCCGACGGTCCCGGATGCCATCTCCAGCGCGTCCGCGAGCGTCGTCGCGGCCCGGAAGCCGAGCCGCGCGGCGACCTTGCGGTCGGCGCCGACCCAGATGACCTCGTCGACGTGATCCATCGCGTGCGCCGCCCAGTACCACATGTAGAACGGGTGGACGCCGTGGTAGGCGTGCGAGGTCCGGTAGAGGTGCTTGTACCAGGGGTCCTCGGCGAACTGCTGCTCGTACTTCTCCCCCACCACCGCCGGGTCGGTCGACTCCGCGAGGACCTCCTCGTAGAAGTCGACGTACGACGGGTGGTGCAGCTGGTTGAAGCCCTCGTTGAGCGGGTGATAGAGGATCACCGCGCCGCCCTTCCGGACGACGGGCTGGCCGATGTAGGAGTTGAAGTAGTAGCCGAGGCCCATGCAGGTGGCCAGGATCGGGTTGAGCGACGAGTTCACGTTGTAGGGCCCGACGTACGGGATCCCCATCACGAGCACGTCGGACTGGCCCTGCACCTCGACCAGGTGCTGCTGGTGCACCTTCTCCAGCGTCTTGGTGTGCACCGCCTCGACCTCGCCGGCGTTGACGCCGGTCAGGCCGTAGACCGACCGCAGGTCGTGGAACATCTTGTGCTTGAGCTTGGGCGGTGCGATCGAGATCCCGCGCTTCATCGCGAGCATCGAGGCCTGGTCCTTGAGCGACCACTCCCACTCACGCTTCTGCAGGAAGTCGTAGGGCTTCGGGAAGATGTCGTTGTTGAGCGTCGTCTCGATCTGGAAGACCTTGACGGTGTCCTTGATGACCCGACCGATCCGCCACGCGGAGTGGTGCATGGCGGAGTGCTTGTGGTCCATGAACGACCGCGACTGCACCATCGTCTTGGCGTTGTGGTGGTGGCGCAGGGACTTGTACGACGCCAGCCCGATGCCGACCGACTTGTGGCCGCCGTCCATCGCCACGAGGTTGACGTTGACGTAGATCAGCAGGTCGGACTCCGCGGCCCGCTTGCTGATCTCGATGTCCTCGCCCTTGTCGGTGGTGCCGAGGTGGGAGAGGTTGTCGCGGTCCTCCGCGTCGAAGTTGTAGAGCTTGCCCTGCGGGTAGAACGACCGGAAGACCCGCTCCCCCACGATGTGCTTGAGCTCGGCGGCCGTCATCCGGCGGTGCAGCGCGTTGGCCGCGATCAGCTCGACGTCGTCGACCCCGGCGTCGGCCGCCATCGTCAGGACGTGCTCGATGATCCGGCCCCGGATGTCCGGCGGGCGCATCGTCGGGAGCGGCAGCGAGATGTCGTCGAACGCGATCGTCAGCTTCATCCCCGCGAACAGCAGCTCCGGCAGCGGGTCCATGTCCTGCGGGTGCAGCAGCGCGTCCACGATGGCCTGGTCGACGTCCGGCACGGCCGGCAGCGACTCGGGCGGGTAGATGACGCGGGTGCCGAGCGGGAAGCTCTCCAGCCGGAAGCCGAGGCCCTCGTGGACGAGCAGGGGTGGGGTGCGGTCGTCGACGTCGAGGACGAAACCGGGGCGACTCATCTTGTGCTCCTGGGGTCGAAGGCCACCTTGACCGTGCCGAGACGGCCGGCCGAGTGGGCATGGTCGAGCGCTTCCCGCCAGCGGTGCAGCGGATAGGTCGCGACGTTCTTGGCGAGCTGCTGGACGGCGTCCGTGGCCGCGAGCTCGGTCGCGATCCGGAAGGACTCCTCGTGCTGGGACGACGCGTAGGTGCCGACGACCTCGAGCTCCCGGAACCACGCGGCCGAGAGGTCGGCCGCGGCCGGCATACCCGAGAGCACCACGCGGCCACCCGCGCGGGTGGCGTTGAGCGACGTCTCGAGCGACTGCTTGCTGCCGACGGCGTCGACGGCGACGTCCACGCCGCCGAGGAGGTACGGCGCGGAGAACTCCGGCTGGAGCTGGAAGGCACCCGTCGAGCGGCGGACCCGGCGCAGGACCTCGCCCGGCGCCACCACCTCGGTCGCGCCGAACTCGCGCGCGAGCTCCTTCTGGTGCTTGTGCTTGGCGACCACGATGATCTCGCCGGCGTCGGTGAGCTGGCGCAGCGCGAGGGTGGCGAAGAGCCCCACCGACCCGGCGCCGCTGACCAGCACGCGGTCGTTGGTGACGACGCCGGCCCGCAGCGCGGTGTGCACCGCACAGGCCAGCGGCTCGATCAGGATCGCCTGCTCGTCGGAGAAGCCCTCGGGCACCGGGTGCAGCTGGCTGCGGTGCGCCGTGAGCTGCTGGCCCCACCCGCCGCCGGTGTCCTTGCAGAAGCCGGTCTGCAGCCCGGGCGACAGGTGGCCGACGGTGATCCGCGAGCAGCGGTTGGTCGCGCCGGTGACGCACGCCTCGCACGGCTCGACGCCGCGCGCCGCGCAGGTCAGCACCGGGTCGACGACGACCCGGGTGCCCGCCGGCAGGTCCTCGCAGTCGTCGAGCAGCTCGGCGACGACCTCGTGGCCGGGCACGAACGGCAGCGAGACCACGGCCGAGAAGTAGAGGCTGGTCTTGCCGGACAGCATGCCCAGGTCGGACCCGCAGATCCCGGACAGCCGGGTCTTGAGCCGGGCCCAGCCGGGCCGGTCGACCTTGGGCTCGTCGATCGTCATCAGCCGCAACGGGGCGGCGAAGCCGGACAGGATGCCGGGCATCCGTCCGCCGACGGCGCGACCGGCCACGGTGCGCGGCACCGACCGGAACATCTCCAGCGCGAGCATCATGGCTAGCCCCCTGCCGGGTTGAGGGTGCGGGTGTTGGAGCTCGAGCTCTGCCAGTCGACGATCGTCCAGCGCGCCTTGCGGGCGTGCCGGAAGAGCGGCACGTCGGGCCGTACGGCGACCGGGCGCCCCACGGCCTCCAGCAGCGGCAGGTCGGAGTGGGAGTCCGCATAGCCGTACGACGACGCCAGGTCGATGCCGTGGTCCGCGGCGTACTGCCGCATCCACGCCGCCCGCGACTCCCCCACCAGCGGCGAGGAGGCGAGGTAGCCCGTGCACACGCCCCGCTCGTCGACGGCCAGCTCGGCCGCCTCGATGTGGTCGAAGAGCGGGATCAGCGGCCGGGTGAGCGGCCGGATGGCGCCGGTGATCAACACGGTCCGGTGGCCGGCGGCGCGGTGCTCGCGGATCTTGCGGACGGCGGCCGGCGACAGCCGCGTGAGGATGTGGTCGGTGAGGTGCTCGTCGGCGATGGCGTCGAGGTCGGCGAGCCGCGCACCGTCGTACTCCCGGTAGACGGAGCGCAGGAACGCGCTCCGCTCGCGCCGCTCGGCCTGCACGAGGCTCGGCACCTTCGCGGCGATCCGGCTCAGCTCGGCGAACCTCTCGGACCCCGAGAGCTCCTGCAGCCGCAGCCACAGGTAGGTCTCGATGACGTTGGAGGACAGCAGCGTCCCGTCCATGTCGAAGAACGCCGCGATGTCGGGCTTCTCGACGAGCGGCTTGGGGGCCGTCGCGCTCGGCTTCCGGCGCGCGGCCCGCACCTCGTCGAGACGGCGGATCGGCGCGGTCACGGCCGGGCAGTGGATGTCCTGCAGGTAGACCTTCCAGTCGACGACCGCGGTGTCGAACGCGAACGTCTCCTGGTCCTCCTCGGACAGCGAGCGGTAGAGGGCCAGCGTGTTGATGTCGGAGAACTGCAGCTCCGCCTGGGCGTACTCCTGGTAGAGCCCGAGGTAGCGCCGCAGGAACTCCAGCCGCCGGCCCTGCTGGTCGAGCTTGCGCGCCAGGTCACGCGTGCGATCGCTGCGCGGCGCGTGGCCGATGACGTAGTCGGCCACCTTGAACGCGCGCTCGCTGGTGCTGAGCAGCCGCTCGACGGACTGCGAGCCCGGGAAGCGCCACTCGGGCAGCCGGGTCGCCCCGCGGTCGCCGGACTTGAACGGGTGGGCGTCGAAGTAGGCGCGGACGTTCTGGTAGAGCGTCCGGAAGGTCAGCGGGTTGCGGTCGCCCGACGAGACGTGGAAGTACGCCGGGGTGCCGACCTCCGGCGGGTGTGCGAGGACGGCGACGATCGCGGCGACGACGTGGTCGACGGGCACGACGTCGACGGTGGTGTCAGCAGCCCCGGGCATCTCCGGCAGCTCGCCGCGGCCGTAGGCCAGGATCAGCGGCTCCATCATCTTGAAGCCCTCGATCCAGCCGGGGTACGGCGAGACGAGCGCGGACTCGATGATGCTCGGGCGCACGATCGAGACCCGGTTGGTGCGCGCGTGCTCCTCGACGATGCGCTCGCCGAGGGCCTTGGTGAACGTGTAGCAGTCGGTCCAGCCGAGGCTGCGGGCCCGCTCGGCACCGACGCGGACCAGCTCGTCCTTGACCCACTGCTTGCGGGCCTCCTCGGTGGCGTTGGCCGCCGTCAGCAGGCCGGCCCGACTGTGCTCCTTCTCGGCCTTCTTGCGCTCGGCGGTGAGCACCTCGGTGCCCCGCGAGCGGTGCTCGATCGCCTGGCGCTGACCGAGTCCCCAGGCCAGCTCGGCCTCCAGGTCGACGACCTGCGGCACCGGCCCCTCGGGGATGCTGCCGCGGCGACGCCCCGCGACGTACGCCGTCGAGATGTGCACGTAGTGGATGTCCGGCCCGGCCTCACGGACCCGCGCCAGCAGCTCGCGCGCCCCCTGCACGTTGGTGCGGAAGCCGTCGTCGACCGGTGGGTCGAAGGACACGTCACCGGCGCAGTGGACGATCGCGTCCAGGCCGGAGGGCAGCTCGGGAGCGTCGTACAGGTCGCCCTCGAGGACGCCGACCCGCGCCGCCATCAGCTCCTCGATGCCGCCCGCGGCCTCGACGACGTCGGCGAAGATCGGCTTCTTGAGCAGCGACGCGGTCCGGGCGGTGCCGGACGTCGAGCCCTTGGGGCGCACCAGCACCGTGACGCGCACGCCGGGCACCTTCGCGAGCATCAGGTGCAGCAGCGCCTCTCCCACGAACCCGGTGACACCGGTGAGGAGGACGTGCTGCCCGTCGAGTCGCTCCGAGATCGAGCTCTGAGTTCCGGGCATCAGCCGCGCTTCTCCCCGACCTTCTTCTTCACGAAGATCAACGGCAGGATCAGCGTGCCGAGCAGCGACACGATCCAGACGATGACCGTCGCCTCGAGCCACGTGAGACCACCCGAGATCGAGAGCCCGTCGGAGACCAGCGACGTGATGATCAGCCCGATCAGCGTCGCCACCAGGGCCGTCGCGCCACGCAGCGCCGTCGCCTTGCTCAGCGCGAGCTGCGTCAGGAACGGCTGGGCGATCGCGTAGACGACCGTGAAGATCACGACGGCGACCAGGAAGGCCGTGCCCGACACCTCGACGTCCTCCAGCACCCAGTCGGCCACGAGCAGGCCGAGCGCGTTGGCCGCCAGCTGTATGACGAAGCTGACCAGTAACCGGATCATGGCGAAAACCTACTACCTCCACTTCCCAGGTGCTTGAGGGCCTCACGCCGGGACAACCCCGCCATCCGGTCCCGTGCCGGACCACCTCGGCGCGGGCATCACCACCCGCGGTCAAAGGGACCGGAACTGTCGGCAGTAGTCACGTTCAGACCCGGTGTGCGGCGGGAAGGTGTCGCATGTACGAGCCAAGCTCGCCCGCCAGGCCCCCAGACCCTCGCGTCGACGTGGTGATCCCTGATCCCCCTTCAGACCTCCTGGAAGTTGCCTGTCCATGCGCGTCAAGTACTTCGTCATCGCCGCAGCGACCACCGCAGCGGCACTCACCGCCACCATGGCCGCCGCTGCGGTCTCCGCCGACGACCCCGCCACCGCCTCCTGCTCGGCCGCTCCGGCCGTCACCGAGGTCCCGGCCGGTTCACAGATCACGGTGGTGTGCACCGTGCCGCGGCCTCCGACGGTGACCGTCACCGCGACGGTCACCGCAACCCCGACCCCCACCCCGACACCCACTCAGACCCCGACCCCGACCCCGACCGTCACTCCGAGCAGCACTCCATCGAGCACGCCGACCGTGCCGCCGGCGAGTGGCTGGCCGAACGCTGGCAACACCGGCCCGACCGGCACCCTGACGGCGTACACAGGGCCGTGCACGCTCGCTGCCCAGTCGAACGTCACCATCGACAGCAAGAACGTGGCGGCGAAGTGCGGCGAGCTGATCGCCAACCAGGACGGCACGACGCTCACGATCCGCAACAGCCTGCTGCCCGCGTGGAGATGACCGACCCTGACGCCGGCAGCAAGCTGTCGATCACCGACTCCGAGGTGCGGGCCCCCGGCTACTACGAGGGCGCGGTGTGGGGCGGCAACCTGACGCTCACCCGCGTCGAGGTCACCGGCGGACAGCACAGCGTGCACTGCCAGTCGACCTGCACCGTGACCGACTCATGGCTCCACGGCCAGTACAACGACCCGGCGAAGTCGTTCCACACGAACGCGTTCATCACCAACGGTGGACACGGGATCGTGCTGCGACACAACACGCTGCACTGCGACTCCACCCTGAACAGCAACGACGGCGGGTGCACCGCCGACGTGAGCCTGTTCGGTGACTTCGAGCGCGTCTACGACGTCCTCGTCGAGGGCAACCTGCTCAAGGCCAACGCGTCGTCGATCAGCTACTGCGCCTATGGCGGCTACCAGCCGGCCAAGCGGTTCCCGGTCGCGACGCAGATCCGGTTCGTCGACAACGTCTTCGAGCGCGGCACCAACGGCAAGTGCGGGGTGTACGGTCCGGCCACCTCGTTCCAGAGCAGCGCGACCGGGAACCTGTGGACCGGCAACCGGTTCGACGACGGCACCACGGTCAACCCTTGACGGTCGGGGGCGAGCCGGGCTTGCAGTGGGCGCAGAGGGGATCGAACCCCCGACCACCTCCTTGTAAGGGAGGTGCTCTACCGCTGAGCTATACGCCCCGGAGCGCGGCAAGACTACGCACGAAGTGACTCAGAAATGAAGTTGAACCGCAGGCGTCTCGGGTCGCCTGCGGTTCAACGAAGACGAGAGTAGGGGCAGACCCGGCTCGATGTCATCCGTTTCGCACCACAACAGGCGCCGACCGAGCGCCAGGTCTAGACGGCGGCCGTGAGCTGGCGCAGGTGCTCGTCGAGGTCGCGGCCCTCGGGCATCGCGTTGTGCACGGCCCAGCGCAGCCGGCCCTGCTTGTCGACGACGTACGACGACCGCCGCGGGCAGCCCTTGGCCTCGTCGAAGACCTCGAAGGCGCGGGCGACCTCGCCGTGCGGCCAGAAGTCCGACAGCAACGGGAAGTTGAGCCCGTCCTGGTCGGCGAAGGCCCGCAGCGCGTAGACCGGGTCGCACGAGATCGCGAGCACCTCGGTCTCGAAGGTCAGGAACTCGTCGAGCCGGTTGCGGACCCCGGTCATCTCGCCGGTGCAGACACCGGAGAACGCGTAGGGGTAGAAGAGGATCGCGACCGCCTTCTTGTCGCGGTACGACGAGAGCGAGACATCCTGGCCGAACTGGTCGCGCAGGGTGAAGTCGGGTGCAGGTCCCCCGAGCTCGAGTCCGGTCATAGGCAGCATCCTGTCACTGGCCGCCGACGCCCCCTCAATCGGCAGGGTCAGTCGCTGGAGAGCTCCCGCTTGAGCACCTTGCCGGTCGCGTTGCGGGGCAGCTCGTCGATGAAGACGATCTCCCGCGGCACCTTGAACCGGGCCAGGTTGTCCTTCACGTGGCCCTTGAGCTCGTCCTCGCTGACGTCGCCGTTGGCCACGACGTACGCCCTCAGCCGCTGCCCGAACTCGGGGTCCTCGACGCCGATCGCCGCCACCTCGACGACAGCCTCGTGGCGCATCAGCGTGTCCTCGACCTCCTTGGGGAAGACGTTCTCCCCGCCGGAGACGATCATCTCGTCGTCGCGGCCCGACACGTGGAGCCGGCCGTCCTCGTCGAAGCGTCCGACGTCGCCGGTCGACATCAGCCCGTCGACGACCTCCTTGCCACCGCCGCCGGTGTAGCCCTCGAAGAGCAGCCCGTTGCCGACGAAGATGCGACCGGTCTCCCCCGGCGGCAGCTCGCGGCCGTCGGGGTCGAGGATCTTCACGATCGTCGCGTACGGCGGCCTGCCGGCCGCTGCGGGCGCGGCGCGCAGGTCCTCGGGCGTGGCGATCGAGGCGTAGGCCACCTCGGTCGAGCCGTACATGTTGTAGAGGTGGTCGCCGAACCGGTCCATCCACTCCAGCGCCAGGTCTCCCGGCAGCGCCGAGCCGGACGAGGCGACGACCCGGACCCGGGACAGGTCGTAGCGGTCGAGGGTCTCGTCGGGCAGTCCCAGGGTCCGCTGGAGCATCACCGGGATCACCACGACCGAGTCGCAGCGCTCGGACTCGATCACGTCGAGGAACCCCTCCGGGTCGAACTTGCGGCGCAGCACCATCGTCGACCCGAGCAGCATCGCCAGGGCGAGGTGCGCGAAGCCCCAGGTGTGGAAGAGCGGAGCGGCAATGTGGGTCCGCCAGCCGTAGTGCAGCGGCATCCGCGACAGCAGGGAGACGGCGGCCTCGACGCCCGCCTCGCTGCGGGGCGCGCCCTTGGGGGTCCCGGTCGTCCCGGACGTCAGGATCACGATCCGGCCGTTGCGGCCCGCGGGCGGGAGGTCCTCGTCGGAGCTCGAGCCGATCAGCGTCTCGAGGGTGGCCAGGTCGGTGGGGCCGTCGACCCAGGCGAGGACCCGCTCGGCGACGTCGGCGCCGGCGAGCAGCCCAGCGAACTCCTCGTCGTGGATGACCACCCGTGGCCGTTCCCGCTCGATGACGTCGACCAGCTGAGGTCCCGCGAAGGCGGTGTTGAGGTAGAGGATGTCGGCGCCGAGCTTGGCGGTCGCGAGGCTCGCGTCGATGAAGCCCCGGTGGTTGCGGCACATCACCGCGACGCCGTCGCCGGCGGAGACGCCGAGATCGGCGAGCGCCCGGGCCAGCGCGTTGGAGCGCCGGTGCACCTCGTCGTACGTCAGGGAGCCGAGCTCGTCGACGATGGCGGTACGGCGGGGGTCGAGCAGCGCGGCCGCGGTGAACCCGCCGGCCGGGCCGACCCCCCAGTCCTTGAGCGCCTTGGCGGCCCGGGCAAGCGCGATCGGGCTGTGCGGCCGGAGCACGCCGGCCCTGCCGAGGACCTTGAGCGTCGTCCCACCGGCATCGATGCCAGCGAGGACCTTGGGGAGCACGGGCACGTAGCAGCCTTCCAGCCGGCGGTCGGGACGCGGTCCCAACGACCCGGGGCCGGAAACGTCCCGGCGCCGTGACCGACGCTACGCCGGGGTCTTCGGCGCGACCAGTCGGGTCGCCGACCACTCCTTGCTGACGGCAGCGGTCGTGGTCTGGGAGAGACCGGCGATCGGCGCGGCCTCGGCGATGTCGGCCGGGTCGACGGCGTTGGGGCGGCCGACCTTCGGCGTCAGCAGCCAGATGGCGCCACCGCCGACCAGGTCCGTCAAGGCGTCGACGAGCCCGTCGACCAGGTCACCGTCCTCGTCGCGCCACCACAGCAGCACGGCGTCCACGACGTTGCCGTAGTCGGCGTCGACCAGGTCGGCGTCGATGGTGTCCTCGATCGACACCCGGAGCACGTCGTCGGCGTCGGTGTCCCATCCCAGCTCCTGCACTACCAGGCCCGGCTTGAAGCCGAGCCGGCCGGCTGGAGTGGACTCAGAGTCAGTTTGGGTGGTCCCACCACCCGGGGTCGAGCTCAACGGACGCCTCCTGACAGTTGTGCGCGACACGGTGCCGCACGCGTTCGAAGTGGGGGTCAGTCCACCGGAGTTCCTGCGGGCGCGCAACCCGTGTCCACAACCGGGCCCCGAACGCGTCCGTACTCATGGGTAAATTTCGTGCTGTCCGGGCGAGTGCAAGGATGAGCACGTGACCGAAGAAACCACCCCCACTTCTGGCACGGACACCAAGCGGAGCGGCACGATCCCGACCGTCATCCACGAAGGCCTGCCCACCCAGCTGCCCGACATCGATCCCGACGAGACCAACGACTGGATCGACTCGTTCGACTCCCTCGTCGGCGAGCGGGGTCGCGAACGCGCTCGCTACGTCATGCTCCGCCTGTTGGAGCGGGCTCGCGAGATGCAGGTCGGGGTCCCCGCGCTGCGGAGCACCGACTACATCAACACGATCCCGCCCGAGCGCGAGCCGTGGTTCCCCGGTGACGAGGAGGCCGAGCGCCGGATCCGCGCGTTCATCCGGTGGAACGCCGCCGTCATGGTCTCCAGCGCCAACCGCAAGGGCCTCGAGGTCGGCGGCCACATCGCGACGTACCAGTCGTCGGCCAGCCTCTACGAGGTCGGCTTCAACCACTTCTTCCGCGGCAAGGACCACCCCGGCGGCGGCGACCAGATCTACATCCAGGGCCACGCCTCCCCCGGCATCTACGCCCGCGCCTTCCTCGAGGGCCGGCTGACCGAGGAGCAGCTCTACCGCTTCCGCCAGGAGGTCCAGCACGGGCCGCACGCCGGTCTGTCGTCGTACCCCCACCCCCGGCTGATGCCGGAGTTCTGGGAGTTCCCGACGGTGTCGATGGGCCTGACCGGCATCAACTCGATCTACCAGGCGCGCTTCAACCGCTACCTGGCCAACCGGGGCATCAAGGACACCGCCGACCAGCACGTCTGGGCGTTCCTCGGCGACGGCGAGATGGCCGAGCCCGAGTCGCTCGGCGCGATCCGGATCGCCGCCCGTGAGGAGCTCGACAACCTCACCTGGGTGATCAACTGCAACCTGCAGCAGCTCGACGGACCGGTCACCGGCAACGGCAAGATCATCCAGGAGCTCGAGGCCAACTTCCGCGGTGCCGGCTGGAACGTCATCAAGGTCGTGTGGGGCCAGGGCTGGGACCCGCTCCTCGCCCGCGACGTCGACGGGGTGCTCGTCAACAAGATGAACACGACGCCCGACGGCGCCTTCCAGACCTACTCGGTCGAGGACGGCGCGTACGTCCGCGAGAACTTCTTCGGCGGCGACCCGCGGCTGCGCAAGATGGTCGAGCACATGAGCGACCAGCAGATCGAGAAGCTCCCGCGTGGCGGCCACGACTACCGCAAGGTGTACGCCGCCTTCGACGCCGCCACCAAGCACGTCGGCCAGCCGACCGTGATCCTCGCCAAGACCATCAAGGGCTGGACGATCGACGCGCTGGAGGGCAAGAACGCCACCCACCAGATGAAGAAGCTGACCCAGGACGACCTCAAGAAGTTCCGGGACCGCCTCTACCTGCCGATCTCCGACCGCGACCTCGAGCGCTCGTACGAGGAGACCGGCGGCGCGCCGTTCTTCCACCCGGGCGCCAACGCACCGGAGATCGAGTACATGCTCGACCGGCGCAAGCAGCTCGGCGGCTCGCTGCCCAAGCGGGTGCTGCGGGCGAAGAACCTCACGCTGCCCGGCGACGACATGTACAAGGAGCTCAAGCAGGGCTCCGGCAAGAACTCCATCGCGACCACGATGGCCGCGGTCCGCCTGCTCCGGGACTGGATGAAGGACCCGGAGATCGGCAAGCGACTCGTCCCGATCGCACCCGACGAGTACCGCACCTTCGGCATGGACGCGATGTTCCCGAGCGCGAAGGTCTACAACCCGGGCGGTCAGCAGTACGACTCGGTCGACCGCAATATGTTGCTCTCCTACAAGGAGTCGGCGCAGGGCCAGATGCTCCACGAGGGCATCTCGGAGGCCGGCGCGATGGCCTCCGCGACGGCCGCGGGCTCGGCGTACTCCACGCACGGCGAGCACATGATCCCGTTCTACATCTTCTACTCGATGTTCGGGTTCCAGCGGACCGGTGACTCCATCTGGGCGATGGCCGACCAGCTCGCGCGCGGCTTCCTGATCGGAGCCACGGCCGGCCGCACCACCCTGACCGGTGAGGGCCTGCAGCACGCCGACGGGCACTCGCCGCTGCTCGCGGCGACCAACCCCGCGGTCGTGCACTACGACCCGGCGTTCGCCTACGAGGTCGGCCACGTGATGCGCTCCGGCCTCGAGCGGATGTACGGCGAGGACGCCGAGAACGTCATCTTCTACATGACCGTCTACAACGAGCCGGTCTCCCAGCCGGCCGAGCCCGAGGACGTCGACGTCGAGGGGATCCTCAAGGGCATCCACCACGTGTCGTCGGCCGAGGGTGACGGACCCCGGGTCCAGCTGCTCGCCTCCGGCGTCGGCTTCCCGTGGGTCAAGAAGGCACAGGAGATGCTCGCCGAGGAGTGGGGTGTCCGGGCCGACACCTGGTCGGTCACCTCCTGGAACGAGCTCGCCCGCGACGCGGTCGCCGCGGAGGAGTGGAACCTGCTCCACCCCGGCGAGAGCCCGCGCACGGCGTACGTCACCGACAAGCTGGCGGGCGCCGAGGGCCCGGTGGTCGCGGTGTCGGACTTCATGCGCGCCGTACCCCTCCAGATCGCTCGCTGGGTGCCCGCGGACTACCGCGTGCTCGGTGCGGACGGGTTCGGCTTCGCCGACACCCGCCCGGCTGCGCGCCGCTTCTTCCACATCGACGCGGAGTCGGTGGTCGTGCAGACGCTCCAGGCACTCGCCGACGCGGGTCAGATCGAGCGGCACAAGGTCGAGGAGGCCTTCGCCCGCTACCGGATCGACGACCCGACGGCCGTCGCGGACGTGAAGCAGGAGGGTGGCGCCGCCTAGCAGCACCACCCGCGGACATGGACAGGGCGGCAACCCGCGAGGGTTGCCGCCCTGCTTCGTCCCTAGATGTCGGCGACGACCCGCAGCGGTGCCGGTGCAGGCGCGTCGGAGCCGTTCTTGAGCAGCGCCCGGAAGCGCGCCCGGGAGTACTTCGCCGGCTCGGTCGAGCGGATGAAGTCGTGGACGATGCGGCTGAAGCGGTAGGGGTGGTCCTTGTGCGGGAAGTGGCCCGCGTCGGGGATCACCTCGACGCGCGAGCTCGGCGCGAACTTCGCGGCGTACGACGCGTGCCGCACCGGGATCACCCGGTCGTCGCGGCCCCACACGACCCACATCGGCATCTCCTCGGTCAGGTACGCGCGGTCGGCCATCGTCACGATCTGGCCGTGCCAGTCGACGACGGCGCGCACGACGTGCCGGATCGCGTGCCGCGCGGCCGGGTCCTTGAACCGGTCGAAGACGTCCGCGACCTCGTCGAGGTCCCGGGTCGACTTCCAGCCCAGGGCCGAGAGCGTGCGGAGCCCGGCGACGCCGAGGTGCCGGATCCCGGGGAGCGTCAGCACCCCCATCACCTCGTGGAAGCCCGGGGTGGTGATCGCCCGGATCGCCGGGGTCACCTCGGGCCCGAGGCCGCCGGAGGACACCAGCATCAGGCGCTCGGTGCGCTCGGGGAACTGGTAGGCGAACTGCATCGCCACGCCACCGCCGAAGCTGTGCCCGATCACGGTGACCTTGTCGATCCCCAGGACCGTCAGCAGGTCACGCATGCCGTTGGCGTAGCCACCGACGCTGTAGTCGGCGCGCGGCTTGTCCGACTGGCCGTGACCGAGCAGGTCGGGCGCGATGACGGTGTAGCGCCGGCTGAGCGACTCGATGACCGGGTCCCAGGTGGTGTGGTCGCAGCCGAGGCCGTGGAGCAGGAGCACGACGGGGCCGGAGCCTGCGCGCACGTACGCGCGGCGGTGTCCGTGGATGGTCACGAACTGCACGTCGTAGCGGTCGGACAAGGTGCCTCCCCAGCTGGACCTCCCCGATGGGGCGGTACGTGTCGATTCAACCAGACGTTCCCGGGGTTCTGGACCCCGATCCCCTTGATTTACCGGGGTTTAACGCGGCCATCCCGATTCCGGGCCTGGTGCAATAGCCTCGCTGGGTGTCCTCCCCCTCCGCCTCGTCGCACGAACGCGCCGCCGAGGCGCTGCAGCGGGCGACCGGCGCGCTGGCCACCGCGGCGACGGCGCGGATGGACCAGGACATGGCCTGGTTCGGCGCGCTCAGCGCGGAGGACCGCTCCTGGGTCTCGAGCATCGTGCAGGCGGGCATCCGGGGGTTCGTCGACTGGTACCGCGCCGGTGACGAGCCGGCCCCCGCAGGCGGGGAGATGGTGTCCTCCGTCTTCGGCGTCGCGCCCCGCGCCCTGGCCGGCGTCATCAACCTCCAGCAGACGGTCGACCTGGTCCGGCTCTCGATCGACGTGGTCGAGGCGAACCTCGAGGAGATGCTCGACCCCGCCGACGCGGCCGACGTCGGTGCGGCCGTCCTCCGCTACGCCCGTGAGGTCGCCTTCGCCACCGCCGAGGTCTACGCCCGGGCGGCGGAGGTCCGCGGTGCCTGGGACGCCCGCCTCGAGGCGCTCGTGGTGGACGCCGTCCTGCGCTCGGACGCCGACGAGGCGCTGCTCTCCCGGGCGAGCGCGCTCGGCTGGGCCGGCCGCGGGGACGTCGCGGTCGTGCTCGGCAGCGCCAGCGCCCAGCGCCGCGAGAGCGAGAGCTTCGAGGAGGTACGCCGGGCTGCGCGGGCCGGTGGCATGGACGCACTCTGTGCCGTCCAGGGCGACCGTCTGGTGGTCGTCCTCGGTGGCGTGGTCGACGCGCGGGCCGGCGCGGCCGCCGTCGTGGAGCAGTTCGGCCCCGGGCCGGTGGTCGTCGGGCCGGTGGCCGACGACCTGAGCCAGGCTCACATCTCGGCACGGGCGGCGCTGGCGGCCCACCGGGCGGCGCCCGGCTGGCCCGAGGCGCCGCGACCGGTCCGCAGTGCCGACCTGCTGCCCGAGCGTGCCCTGGCCGGTGACGGACACGCCCGTCGCCATCTGGTCGAGGAGATCTACCTGCCCCTCCTCAACTCCCGCGGCACCCTGATCGAGACGATCTCGTCGTACTTCCAGCAGGGCTCGTCGATCGAGGCGACCGCCCGCGACCTGTTCGTGCACCCCAACACGGTCCGCTACCGGCTGCGGCAGGTCGCGGAGCTCACCGGCTTCTCCCCCACCGATGCGCGCGAGGCGCTCACGCTCGAGATCGCCCTGGTCCTCGGGCGGCTCTCCGGCCGCACCTCGTAGCACACCCCTGTTTGTGGGAACCCTACAAAGACTGGCGGGTGCTTTCGTGCGGGCCGCAGGCGAGATCCTGCCCACCTTCGCGGCAGAGTGGTCGTGTGCTCGTCATCGTCGCTCCCGGCCAAGGTGCCCAGACTCCCGGATTCCTCGAGCCCTGGCTCGCTGAGCCGCGGTTCGCCTCGCGCTTCGACTGGCTCTCCACCGTCGCCGGTATCGACCTCGCCCACTACGGCACGAAGGCCGACGCCGAGACCATCCGCCAGACCGAGATCGCCCAGCCGCTCCTGGTCGCGACCGGCCTGGTCGCCGCGCTCGAGGTCTTCCCCCACCCGGCCGACGTCTTCGAGCAGATCGGCGCCGTCGCGGGTCACAGCGTCGGCGAGATCGCAGCCATCACCGGCGCCCGGGTGATCACCGCGGAGCAGGCGATGGTGCTGGTGCGGGAACGCGGCAAGGCGATGGCGGAGGCCGCCGGGCGTACGCCGACCGGCATGACCGCCGTCCTCGGCGGCGACCGCGAGGAGGTCCTCGCGGCCATCGACAAGCACGGTCTCACCGCCGCCAACGACAACGGCCCCGGCCAGATCGTCGCCGCCGGCACCCTCGAGCAGCTCCAGGCCTTCGCCGACGAGCCCCCCACGAAGGCGCGGCTGATGCCGCTGAGCGTCGCCGGCGCCTTCCACACGCACCACATGGAGCCGGCCGTCGGCCATCTCGCCGGCCTTGCCCGTTCTGTCTCGGTCCACGACCCGCGCACCCGGGTCATCTCCAACCGGGACGGCAAGGTCATCCACGACGGCCGCGAGGTGCTCGCCCGGATCGTCGGCCAGATCGCCAGCCCGGTCCGCTGGGACCTGTGCCTGGAGACCATGGAGGACCTCGGCGTCACCGGCATCCTCGAGATGCCGCCCGCCGGCACGCTCACCGGCATCGCCAAGCGGGCCCTCAAGGGCGTCGAGACGTTCGCCCTCAAGACCCCCGACCAGCTCGACGCGGCCCGCGAGTTCTGCGCCAAGCACGGCGAGGCCTCGGGCATGAACACCACCCCGACCTGGCGGATGGTCGTCTCCCCCGCCAAGGGCACCTTCCACATCTCCGCCGAGGCCGAGGCGCTCGACGTGCTCGGTGCCGGCGCCACGATCGGCGAGGTCGCCAGCCTGCGCGACCGCACCACGATCACCGCGGCCCACGGAGGCGAGATCGTCGAGTGGCTCGTCCACGACGGCGACCTCGTGTCACCCGGACAACCGCTGCTGCGCCTGCACCCCGAGGGCGGTTACTGATGGCGATCCGGGCGGCCCAGGGCCCTGCGCACGCCGCGATCCTCGGCATCGGCGCCTACCGGCCGAGCCGTGTGATCCCCAACGCCGACGTCGTCGACGCGATCGACTCGAGCGACGAGTGGATCCAGCAGCGTTCGGGCATCAAGCAGCGCCGGTGGGCGACCGCCGAGGAGACCGTGCAGATGATGTCGGTCGCCGCGTCCCGCACGGCGCTCGAGCGGGCCGGGATCGATGCTCGCCAGATCGACTGCGTCATCGTCGCGACCGTCACCCACATGCTCCAGACCCCTGCGATCGCCACTGCGATCGCCTTCGAGCTCGGCACCGACCAGGCCGCGGCGTTCGACATCTCGGCGGCCTGTGCCGGCTTCTGCCACGGGGTCGCGCTCGCCTCCGACATGGTCCGGGGCGGCAGCGCTGGCTACGCCCTGGTCATCGGCGTCGAGCGGCTCTCGGAGCTCACCGACATCGGCGATCGCGGCACCGCGTTCATCTTCGCCGACGGCGCGGGGGCCGTGGTCGTCGGACCCAGCGACCAACCGGGCATCGGGCCGGTCGTGTGGGGCTCCGACGGCGAGCAGTTCGATCTGATCCGCCAGCGCGAGGACTGGCGCGACGTCGTCGTCTCCGAGCGACCCGAGATGCCGCACCTGGTGATGCAGGGCAACGCGGTGTTCCGCTGGGCGTCGTACCAGATGGCCAAGACCGGGCAGCAGGCCCTCGACCGCGCCGGGGTCACCCTCGACGAGCTCGACGTCTTCGTCCCGCACCAGGCCAACATGCGCATCACTGACGCCATGGCACGCGCGATGAAGCTGCCCGGGCGGGTCAAGATCGCCCGCGACATCGCCGAGCAGGGCAACACCTCGGCTGCGTCCATCCCCCTCGCCCTCGACCGGATGATCGAGGAGGGTGACGCCAAGAGTGGCGACACCGCCCTGCTCATCGCCTTCGGCGCCGGCCTCGCGTACGCCGCGCAGGTCGTCACCGTCCCCTGACGCTCCACCCGCACCACCGACGGAACCACCCCACTAGAAAAGGAACCGCCTGATGGCTACCACCGAAGAGATCCGCGCCGACCTCGCCGAGATCGTCAACGAGGTCGCCGGCATCGACGCCGACGACGTCCAGCTCGACAAGTCCTTCGTCGACGACCTGGACGTGGACTCGCTGTCCATGGTCGAGGTCGTCGTCGCCGCCGAGGAGAAGTTCGGCGTCTCGATCCCGGACGACGAGGTCAAGAACCTCAAGACCGTGGGCGACGCCGTCGCCTTCATCGAGCGCGCGCAGGCCTGAGCGTTCCACCCACCGCGAGGAGCACCATGTCGAAGCGAGTCGTCGTCACCGGTCTCGGGACCACCTCCCCCGTCGGGGGTGACGTGGCCAGCACCTGGGACGCCCTGATCAACGGGCGGTCCGGGGTCCGGTTCCTGACCGATGAGTGGGCCGAGGAGATGCCGGTCAAGATCGCCGGCCGGATCGCGGTCGAGCCGACCGAGGTCCTGGAGCGGGTCAAGGCCCGCCGCCTCGACCGCTCGTCCCAGTTCGCGATGGTCGCCGCCATGGAGGCCTGGGCCGACTCCGGCCTGGACGCCGCCCAGGCGGCCGGCGATCTCGACGGTGACCGGGTCGGCGTCGCGATGGCCTCCGGCATCGGCGGCGTCACGACGCTCCTCGCCAACTACGACACGCTCAAGGAGAAGGGCCCGCGCCGGGTCTCTCCCCTGGCCGTGCCGATGCTGATGCCCAACGCACCGGCGGCCAACATCAGCCTCTACGTCGGAGCGCGCGCGGCGGTCAACACGCCGGTCTCGGCGTGCGCCTCCGGCAACGAGGCCATCGCCCTCGCCATCGACCAGATCCGCCTCGGCCGTGCCGACGTGGTCGTGGCCGGCGGCACCGAGGCCGCGATCCACCCGCTGCCGATGGCGGCGTTCGCGAACATGATGGCGCTCTCCAAGACCGCCAGCGGCGAGGCCGGCGGCGACCCGACTGCCGTCTCCCGGCCCTGGGACACCGCGCGTGACGGGTTCGTGCTCGGCGAGGGCGCCGGCGTGCTCGTCCTGGAGTCCGAGGAGCACGCCCTGGCCCGCGGCGCGCGCATCTACGCCACCGTCCTCGGCGCCGGCATCACCGCCGACTCCCACGACATCGCCCAGCCCGACCCGGCCGGCCGCGGCGGCTCGCGGGCGATCCTCCGCGCCCTGCACGAGGCGGAGATCGACCCCAACACGATCGCGCACGTCAACGCCCACGCCACGTCGACCCCACAGGGCGACATCGCCGAGGGCCTGATGCTGCACGCGACGCTGGGGGCCCACGCCACCGACGTCGTGGTGACCAGCACCAAGTCGATGACCGGGCACCTGCTCGGCGGCGCGGGCGCCCTCGAGGCGATCGCCACCGTCCTGGCCCTGCACCACCGGATCTCCCCGCCGACGATCAACCTGGACAACCAGGACCCCGAGGTCGAGCTGGACATCGCCACCAAGGTGCGCGACCTGCCGCTCGGCGACATCGCCGCGCTCAACAACTCCTTCGGCTTCGGTGGCGCCAACGTCGCCGTCATCTTCGGGTCGGTCTGATGACGGCCGTCGCCGCCAAGCCCGCGAAGCTCCCTCGCGAGGAGGACCCGCGCAACCCGGTGCACCGGCTGACCGCGCTCTTCGACGAGGGCAGCCTCGAGCTGATCACCCCCGACGACGACTCCGGGATGCTGGCCGCGATCGGCGACGTGGACGGCACCCGTGCCGTCGCCTTCTGCTCCGACGCGACCGTCATGGGCGGCGCGATGGGTGACCTCGGCTGCCGGGTTGTCGTCGACGCCTACAACCGTGCGATGACCGACCGCATCCCGATCATCGGCCTGTGGCACTCCGGAGGCGCCCGGCTCGCCGAGGGCGTGCTGTCCCTGCACGCCGTGGGCCGGATCTTCCAGGTGATGACGCAGGCCTCGGGCAAGATCCCGCAGGTCTCGGTGGTGCTCGGCCCGGCCGCCGGAGGCGCGGCGTACGGCCCCGCCCTCACCGACGTCGTGATCCTCGGCCCCGAGGGCCGCATCTTCGTCACCGGTCCGGACGTCGTCCGGTCGGTCACCGGCGAGGACGTCGACATGCTCCGCCTCGGCGGGCCTGAGCCCCACGGCCGACGCTCCGGCGTCGTCCACATCCTCGCCGACTCCGAGCGCGACGCGCTCGACCGTGCCCGCGACGTCGCGTCGCTCCTCGGCTCCCAGGGCAGCATGGCCGTCGACGAGGTCACCGACAGCGACCTCGAGGCGATCCTGCCCGAGTCCAAGAAGCGCGCGTACGACGTGCACCCCCTCGTCGAGGCGATCCTCGACGAGGGCACCGGCCAGGAGCTGCACGCCCGCTGGGCCCCCAACATCGTCACCACGCTGGGTCGCCTGGGCGGCCGCACGGTCGGCGTCGTCGCCAACAACCCCCTGCGGCTCGGCGGCTGCCTCGACTCGCTGTCGGCCGAGAAGGCGTCCCGCTTCGTGCGGATGTGCGACGCCTTCGGCGTCCCGCTCGTCGTGGTCGTCGACGTCCCCGGCTACCTGCCCGGCGTCGGACAGGAATGGGACGGCGTGGTCCGCCGCGGCGCCAAGCTCCTGCACGCGTTCGGCGAGTGCGTGGTCCCCCGAGTCACCCTCGTGACCCGCAAGACGTACGGCGGCGCCTACATCGCCATGAACTCGCGCTCGCTCGGCGCCACCAAGGTCTTCGCCTGGCCGGGAGCGGAGGTCGCCGTCATGGGCGCGGTCGCCGCGATCCGGATCCTGCACCGTCGCCGGCTGGCCGAGGTCTCCCCCGACATCCGCCCGCAGGTCGAGGCCGAGCTGGCCGCCGAGCACGAGCGGATCGCCGGCGGCGTGGACAAGGCCGTCGAGATCGGTGTCGTCGACGAGGTCGTGTCGCCGTCGCAAACCCGCTCGGCGATCGCGCGGGCCATCGAGGAAGCGGTGCAGTCGGTCGGCGTCCGCCGGGGCGCGCACGGCAACATCCCGCTCTGAGCCTCCCGTAACCCCTCCGGTGGTCCTGCGTTGGACTACCTATGACGCGCGTCACACGCACCACGGCCGTCCTGGCCGGAGCCGGCGTCGCGATCGGGCTGCTCGGAGCCCCGACTGCGGCGGCCGCCGATCCGGCCGAGCCGATCACCACGCTCGTCGGCACGCTGCTCGGGCAGCAGCCGTCCCCGGATCCCGGTCCAGCCCCTCGCAAGCGCGCCGACTACGGCCGCACCGCGGCTCCCGACGGGACCCTGCGACGGGGCTGCCACAACTACCCCTACCGTTACCGGATCACGCCGCCGACCGACGACTGGACGCTCGAGACGTTCCTGCGCGACCCGACCGGCGAGGGTCTCGCCTCGGGCACGTTCATCGCGGAGTCGGACCCCCGAGCGAACCGCACGCACTTCCGCTTCTGCCGCTACTCCACCCGACCGGGGAGGTTCACGATCCGCGCGCTGCTGCACTGGTACGGCGCCACCGGCCAGGAGCACAAGGTCTGGCTGGAGCCGTCCCACTTCCGCCTGAAGCGACCGCGCTGAGCAGGCTCAGACCACCTGGTGCAGCCAGCGCACGGGAGCGCCGTCGCCCGCGTGCCGGAACGTCTCGAGCTCGTCGTCCCAGGGCTTGCCGAGCAGCTTGTCGATCTCGACCAGCAGAGTGGTATCGCCGAGCGCGGCCTTCACGACCGCAGCCTTGAGCCGGTCCTCGGGGATCATGATGTCGCCGTGCAGGCCGGTGACCGCGTGGAAGACGCCGAGCTCGGGCGTGAAGGAGTAGCGCGACCCCTCGGAGGACGCCGTCGCCTCCTCGGTGATCTCGAAGCGGAGGTGGTTCCAGCCGCGCAGGGCCGAGGCGATGGCGGCCGCGGACCCGGGCGCGCCGGACCACGACAGCTCGGCCCGGTAGGCACCGGGCTGGGCCGGCTGCGGCGTCCAGTCCAGGCTCACGGGCATGCCGAGGACGCCGCCGACGGCCCACTCGATGTGCGGGCACAGCGCGGACGGCGCCGAGTGTGCGTACAGGACGCCTCTCGTCGCAGTGCGGGTTGCAGTGCTAGCGGTCACCGGGTCCTCCTTCATCTCCGGCGCGAGATGCGCCTTCCCCAGCGGTCTCCCGGAGATGGAACGAGGTGTGAGTGACACGCATGTAGTTGTGGAGCCATTGTGGCTCATGGGGCGCGAGAACGCCAGCGTTCAGCGTGAGCGTGCCCGTGTCGGCGCCGTACGCCGTGGGCCGAGCTCCATGAGCGACGCGAGGACGTCCTCGGCGATGCCGAGCCCACCGAGATGGCTCTCCCCGTCGATCGCGGTCAGCCGGGCGTCCGGGAGCCGGTCGACGACGTGCTGACCGTGCCGGAACGGCACGATGTGGTCCTCGTCCCCGTGCCACCACCGCACCGGCACCGCGACGTCGGCCAGCTCGAAGCCCCAGTGCCGCGTGAAGAGGATCAGGTCGTTGATGGGGGCGGACGTCTGGAACCGGCTGCCGTTGAGCAGGTCGTCGAGGAACATCGCCTTGAACTCCGGCCGCGACAGCAGCTTCTTGTCACCCGGCGGCTGCACCGCGGCGTACAGGTCGAGCGCCGGTCCGGCCAGCGGGCGGGCGAGCCGGATCGTCTGCGTGAGCGCCACCGAGAGCGGCACCCGGGCCACGGAGAGCACCGGGGCCAGCTGCACGGCGAGCTGGACGGCGCCGCCGGTCGCTGCGTCGACGCCGCGGGTCGGCGCCACTCCGCCGAGCACGCCGATGCCGTGCACCCGGTCGGGCAGCGCGGCCCCGGCCGCCAGCGCGTACGGCCCGCCGCCGGAGAGCCCGATCATCCGGACGGTGTCGATCCCCAGCGTCTCGAGCACCAGCTCGAGGTCGCGGGTCCAGTCGAGGACGTCCGGGTAGAGGTGCGAGGTCGACGACCCGATCCCGGGTCGGTCCAGCCCGATCAGCCGCAGACCGCGCCGCTCGGCGTACTCCCTGGCCTCGACCGGGATCTGCCGGCGAGCGCCGGGCGTCCCGTGCATCCAGATGACCGCGGGACCGCGGCGCGAGCCGTACTCCGCGAAGCTGATCCGGCGGTCGCCGCGCACGGCGACGTTGCCCTCGAGGGCGGGCCGCTTGAGGTCGCTCAACGGACCAGCCGTACGGCGGCCGGGTCGACCACGTTGCCGATCTCGGCCAGGGCGCCGAGGAGGCGCCCGTCACCGACGACGAGGGGCCCGTCCACGACGTCGAGCACGACCGCGGTGATGTTGTCCTTGCCGCCCGCGAGCAGCGCCGACTGGGTCAGCACGGCGGCCGCGGAGTGCGGGTCGGTCAGCCGGAGCACCTCGGCGATCCGGTCGTCGCGCACCAGGTCGGTCAGGCCGTCGCTGCACAGCAGCAGTCGGTCGCCGGGGCGAACCTCGAGGTCGGTCACGTCGAAGGACCGATCAGGACCGGCGTCCAGCGAGCGCAGCACGACGTTGCCCCACGGGTGGCCGAAGCGGTCCGCGGGATCGAGCTGACCGGTGTCGACGAGGTGCTGGACGTAGGTGTGGTCGTAGGAGATCTGGCTCAGCGTGCCGTCCCGCAGGAGATAGGCGCGGCTGTCGCCGACGTGCGCCAGCGCGACCCTCGTCCCGTCGCTCGCCACCGCGGTCAGCGTGGTGGCCATCCCGGCGAGCTCCTCGTCGGCGGCGACGCCAGCGCGCAGGCACTCGTGGGCGTCCTCGATCGCGCGCACCAGCACCTCGACGGGGTCGTCGCCGAACCTCGCCAGCGCGGTCGCGGCGACGACGTACGCCGCGGTGGCGGACGCGACCTCACCGGCCGCTGCGCCGCCGACGCCATCGGCGACGACGGCCACGAAGGGACCGTGGAAGGCGGAGTCCTCGTTGTGCGGACGGACCCGTCCGACGTCACTGACGCCAGCACCCGAGAAACGCAGCATGTCCGTCCTCCTCGCGTGGTCCGCCTCGATCCTGCCCGGGGCGTCGACCGGGAAACCTTCAGCCGAGCTGCTTCTCCAGCGCCTCGGCGCGCTCGGAGGCGTCGGTCAGCTCCTCGGAGTCGATCGAGTAGGTGCGGTGGAACCACGCAAGCGCGTCCTGCTCGCGACCGGCTGCCGCGAGGGCGTCGGCGTAGGCGTACCGCAGCCGCACCACCCAGGGCGACCGGCTCTTGGACATGAGCGGCGCGAGCTCGAGCGTGCGCAGCGCGGCGTCCATCTGCCCCAGGTCCCGGCGGGCGCCGGCCTCGACGATCGTCATCTCGGCCTTCGCCTCGGGGCCGAAGTTCGCGACGCCCGGGCTCTTCGCCAGCTTGAGCGCGTCCTGCGGCTTGCCCAGGGCGCGGTGGCAGTCGGCCATGATCGGGAGGTACGCCGTCGCGCCGTTCATCCGCTTCGCGGCGCGCAGCTCGGCGAGAGCCTCTGCGTAGTGGCCAGCGGCGTACGCCGTCTCACCGGCTGCCTCTCGCACGACCGCGATGCGCGACGCGCGGGCACGAGCGGCCAGCGCGTGCTGGTAGGCCAGCTCCGGGTCGGAGTCGACGAGCATGCCGGCCACGACCAGGTGACGTGCCACCCGGTTGGCCAGCTTCTCGGGGAGGCCCTTCAGCTGCGCGGCGATGCTGTGGTCCAGCTCGGCACCGGTGACCTCGGACGGCAGCTCGGGGCCGTCGTACGTCGCCTGGTCGACGGTGCGGGCCGGCTTCTCACGACCGGCGCCCCCACGAGGTGCCGAGCGGTCCGAGTTGCGGCGGTCCGGGCCCTTGCCGCCGCCGGGAGGACGCCCGGTGCTGCGCGACGAGCCCTTACCGGTGGAGCGACCCTCGTCCGGCGTCCACTTCGTCGAGCGCTCGTTCGACTTCGCCGACTTGTCCCGGCTGCTGCCCGCTGCCGGCTTGCTGCCGGCGGACCTGCCTCCCGTCGGCTTGCCTCCGGCCGGCTTGCCGCCGGTGCTCGGACGGCCACCGCTTCGGCGGGGCCCGTCACCTGACGGGCGCTGGCTGCGACGTTGCTCGGCCACGGGTGTCTGCTCCTGGGTTCGTCGTGCAAAGGTGCTGAAATGAGTAGAGGCCACCTTACGGTGGCCTCTACTACTGAGTGTATGTCCGGCGGCGTCCTACTCTCCCACAACCTCTCGGTTGCAGTACCATCGGCGCTGAAAGGCTTAACTTCCGGGTTCGGGATGGGACCGGGTGTTTCCCTTTCGCTATGGCCGCCGTAACTCTTGCGGTCGATCCGGGTACGGGTGTGTTGTCACCGTGGTCGGATCGGCCAAGCTCGTTGTTCAGTTGTGTACTGATACGTGTCAGCCTGTGGTTCTGGATTGTGGACGCGAACATGTAGTTGTTCGTCTGCGCGTTGTGAGTCTTTGTTGAGGGTTTGTGTGACAAGCCCTCGGCCTATTAGTACC